>JAJFUQ010000002.1 GCA_021372355.1 Nocardiaceae bacterium
CCCATCAACAGTTGTTCATACTCGGGCGGGAGGTCGCGTTCGCCGTTCTCATACGAGTAGATCCCGGACTTGTGCGCCTTGCGGCGCTCGAACGCGGCGATTCCCGCAGGTCGCATGCGTCCCGCCGCAGTCAATTCGGCAACGAGGTCGATGTTGATCTGGCTCCAGACGCTCGTGGGACGGCGTGGCGTCCAGCGTTGGCGGCGGGTGTTCTCGTCGATGCTCTGGACGAGCGAGTCGATCCATCCGAAGCACAGCGCCTCGGGAACCGCCGCCTCCCAGGTCAGGCCGCGCGGCACGATGTGCTTCTTGTTGAAGCCCATCCACAGCTCGGGCGCAGTTTCGTGATTCACCTCGAGCCAGCCCCGGAAGTCCTCGGGATCATCGAAAAAGATCGCCGGCTTCTCGGATGTTCCGCCCTCACGCATACGTCGATGATGCCAGGCAGGTCAGCGCGACAGCCGGCCCAGCAAGGCCGCGGCCGCCACGATTCCGGCGACCGCCGATCCGCCGAGCACGGCGAAATCGAGCCAGTAGTTCGTCGGCAGCCCCAGCAACAGACCTCGCAATGCGCTGACCTCGTAACTGAGGGGATTCCCATGACTGATGATCTGCAGCCAGCGCGGCATGAAATCGATCGGGTACAGCGCGTTCGACGCGAAGAACAGCGGCATCGTGATCGCCTGACCGATACCCATCAGTCGGTCGCGTTTTAGCACGATTCCCGCGATCGTCACGGACAAGCATGCAAAGAATGCCGCGCCGAGCAGCACGACAACGACGACTCCCAGCAGTCGAAGCGGGTTCCACGTCATGCCCACACCAAGCAGTGCCGCGACGAGAATGACGATCGCGGCTTGGGCGACCGCGCGGACACCTGCAGCGAAGGCTTTGCCCGCCACCAGAGCGGTTCGGGGCGTCGGCGTGACGAGAAGCTTCGTGAGCACGCCGGAGTCGCGCTCCCAGATGATCATGATGCCGTAGAAGATCGACACGAACAGCGCCGATTGGGCGATGATCCCGGGCGCCAGATAGTCGAGGTACGGCACCCCGTCACTCGGGATCGCGCGGATCTGGCTGAAGGTCTTGCCGAACACGACCAGCCAGAGCACCGGCTGGATCGCGCGAGTGAGGAGTTCGCTGCGGTCATGCCGGAGTTTCTGCAGCTCGACGAGGCAAAACGTCCCGATACGGGAGAACAATCGGAGAATCCGGCGAGCTCGAGAGGGTTCAGAAATCTCAGCCCATTCGGCCGGCGGTGCGACGAGTGGCGCGGACACTACGCAGACCTCCCTTCTCGGCTTCGGTCAGGCTGTCGCCGGTGTAGCGACGGAAAACGTCCTCGAGGCTTGCGTCCGGTCCGATTCCGGCCTTCAGATCGTCCGGTGCCCCGATGACCCGCATCGATCCGCGGTGCATCAACGCGACCCGATCACACAGCAGGTCGGCTTCTTCCATGTAGTGCGTCGTGAGCACGACCGTCATCCCGTAGCGCTCCTGCATATCAGTGACGCGCTGCCACACGCTGTCGCGGGCGACCGGATCGAGTCCGACGGTCGGCTCGTCGAGAACCAGGAGCGCCGGCCGATTGACCAGGGCCTGCGCCAACTCGAGCCGTCGCACCATGCCACCGGAGAACGTGGACGCCAGACGGTCCGCGTCCGGCAGGAGATCGACCATGTCGAGGACTTCATCGACCCGGGCTTTCCGTTCCCGCCTCGGGACATCGAAGAGACGAGCGAACCACGTGACGTTCTCGCGCGCGGTCAGACCGCCCTCGATCGACAACTGTTGCGGGACGTACCCGAGCAGGCGCCGCACCGCCATCGCAGAGTGCCGGACGTCGTGTCCGAAGACGCGGACGTCGCCCTTCTGCACGGGCAGCAGCGTGTTGATCAGCCGGATCGTCGTCGTCTTGCCGGCGCCGTTAGGTCCGAGCAGACCGAAGCATTCACCCTGTTCGACGCTGAAGCTCAGATCATCGACCGCGGTGAAGTCGCCGAATTTGTAGGTGACGCCAGTTAACGACAGAGCCTCGCTCATACCCGTACCCCCACAGATTCGCCCAGCAGCGCGGTCAGCCGGCTCAGGACCGGCAGCGCCTCGGCCAGGGCCGCGACCTCGGCCGACGTGAGGTCCGCGATCGACTCCGACAACAGCGCGGTGCGGTGGTCGCGCCAGTTTTCGAGTTGTTGCCGGGCGGTCGGCGTGAGGTCGAGACGGGCGACCCGGCGGTCCTGCTCATCGGTGTGGCGGACGAGAACGCCCAGTTCAGTGAGTTGCCGAACGAGCGTACTGACGGTGTTCGGCGCGACGCCGAGATCCGCTGCGACATCGGCCACCGACAGGCCGGGAGTCACCCGCACCGAGCGCACGACGTCGATCTGCGCACCCGTCAGACTGCCGGCCGGAAACGGGCTGCCCGCCCGGTGCCGGATGTGGTGGCGAAGGTTGCCCAGGATCGTGCCGAGTTCGTCTGCGATCGCAGTGTTCGTCGAGTTTCGGTCCGCCACGGCTCGATGATACCTCTGAGTCAGAGATATTAGCGCCGGCTATCTCCCCGTTGCCAGGACGTACGAGATTGCGGTGGCACAGCCAGGGGCCCAGTTGCGGAACGCGGACGCACGATTGACAAGCGTGTTGTCGAGATCGAGCAGTAGCAGGGGCACGTTCAAGCCAACTCGCGCAGACCGTCGCTCACGTTGCTCTCACTGTTCGCCGCTGCCGTGACCGCCGCGAGCAGTCCGGGCACGGCGGCATCGACGTCCTCAGACCGCAATTTCTGGCACACGTTGCCATCGATCGTGACACGCTCGGTGATTCCCGCTTCGCGCAGGATCTTGAAGTGGTGGGCGGCGGTCGATTTGTTGATGCCGTCGTAAAGCGTGCTGCAACGAGCTTCGCCGCCGGCATTCGTCAGGCGGCGGACCATCTCGAGACGAACGGGATCCTGCAGCGCGAGCAGCAGCTGCTGAACCTTCGCCACCGGGATCCGTTCCAGCTCGACCGTCGCGTCGACGGACTCAGGCATGTGTTCCTCACAATAAGTGGTTTGACGTTCATCAAACCGTGCGTAGGCTGAGGTTTGACGTACATCAAACCTACCGGAATCAGGTCGACATGACGACAGTGGCACTCGGCACAGCAGGCGGCGCTACCGATGCGCAGCAACCACAGCGCTGGGCCTACGCTCTCGTCCTCACGCTCAGCGGGATCGCGCTCGGTGTTTCCGGCATGCCTGCCCCGCTGTACGGCATCTACCAGTCGGAATGGCACTTCACGCCACTCACCACGACCGTCGTGTTCGCGGTGTACGCATTCGCCGCGCTCGGCGCGGTTCTGGTTTCGGGCAAGATCTCCGACGTCGTCGGCCGCAAACCCGTCCTACTCGGCGCGACCGCGGCACTCATCGTCGGCTTGGTCGTCTTTCTACTCGCCAGCAACGTGTGGATGTTGCTCGCTGCGCGGGCGATCCACGGCGCTGCGGTTGGCTCGATCGTCGTGGCCGGTGCAGCCGCACTCATGGATCTCAAGCCTGCGCACGGTACTCGGACCGGTCAGCTCAGCGGCGTGAGCTTCAACATCGGCATCACGGCGGCGATCCTGACCTCGTCTTTGCTGGCCCAGTACTCGCCGTATCCATTGCGAATGCCGTTCGTGGTGATCGGCGTGCTCGTCGTCTCGATCGGCGTCGGGATCATTCTCCTCCACGAGACCCACACGTCCCGCACCGCCGGACCGATCCGGATCGCCAAGCCCGCGATCCCCGCGGACATCCGCGTCGACTTCTGGTTCTCGGCCCTCGGTGTGATGGCGTCCTGGTCGGTGCTCGGCGTGCTGCTGTCGCTGTTCCCTACCCTCGCGGCGCAGAAGACCGGCGTGCACAACATCATGTTCGGCGGAGCGGTCGTGGCGGTGTCCGCCTTCGCCGCCGCGATGGCACAGCTGCTGGCGACCGATGTCGAGGCTCGGCGAGCGGCGCTCATCGGGGACATCGGGATGGCCGCCGCGCTCGCACTGACGATTCCGGCTCTCGCCAGCCACAACCCGTACCTGGTCTTCGCGATCTCGGCGACTCTCGGCGGCGTTTTCGGACTCAGTTTCGGCGGTTCGCTGCGGCATCTGTCGAACGTCGTTCCCGCAGACCGCCGCGGCGAGACGATGTCGGCCTACTACCTGCTCGCCTACTCAGCGATGGCCTTCCCGACCATCGCTGCGGGCTGGGCGGCGACGGAGTGGGGCCTCGCGGCGATCTACCCCTGGTTCGCCGGCGCCGCAGCGTTCGCGTGCCTGGGGGCCGCTTTACTCGGCGTCCGGCAGCCGCGTCCGTAGGCTGGACAGAAGACGATAGGAGTAAACCGATGTCTGAAAGCGAGATCCTCGCGCGCATCCACAACCTCGTCGAGACCGAACACGTCCTGCGGAGCATGGTCGAGTCTGAGTCGATCACCCCGGAGGAAGAGCAGCAGCGCCTTGCCGAGATCGAGCGCACGCTCGATCAGTGCTGGGACCTGCTGCGACAACGGCGCGCACGCCGGAGCGCCGGCCAATGGCCGGAAGCCGCCGAGGTCCGGCCCGCCGATCAGGTCGAGGGTTACCTCCAGTAATCAGCTGCCCGACAGCAGCGAATCGGCGATCGCGCTGACCAGGTCCCCTGTCTCAGCCGGGCCTTCGGCCCCGACTGGGGCCGCAGGGCTGGCTGGGGTGACAGCGCTGACTGTCGCGACCGGTGCCACCGGAGGTGCGACGCCGACCCCGATGAGAATGCGCGGACTCTTCGCCGGGTCCAACCATTTCAGGATGCTCTGCATCCAGGTCTTGTCGACAGCGACGCAGCCGAGCGTGGGCGAACCGTCGGTCACGTGCAGGAAGATGCCCGCGGTATGGCCCGGAATGCGGTTCGGATTGTGTGCGATGTTGACCGCGTAGTCGTAGACCGGCCCGCTGTTGTAGAGGTTCTCACTGCCCCCACCCGGGCTCGCCGACTGGTGCACCATCGTGTTGTAGGTCGGCGACGACGGGTTCTCATCCCACCAGTCCTGAGTCGTCACCTGGGTGTACGGCAGTTTCGTCCCCGGATTGGTCAAGCGCCCGAATGCGACGTCGAGAGCAAACTCCCCGACCGGGGTGCGTGGTACGCCGTCCAGAGGCTCCCCCATCCCAACCTCGCCGACATAGGCCTTGATCGGCCCGAGTACGCGCTGCCACGAACCATCGGCTGCCCTGTCATACGTCGACAGCGTGGCTGTCGTGTCGCTGGCCTTGGCTGAGTTCACCACGACGAGCTGCTGGCCGGTTTCCTCCGCAGCCGCGACGGCGCCGGGGGGGTGCGATGGCAAGAACAGCCAGCGATCCCAGGAGTCCCGTCAGCCTCAGGATCAACAATCGCATCACTTCAGTGTCGCGAGCAGCAGGCGGTACGTCCGGTCAGTCGGTCACGAAAGGACCTCGATCCGGACGACCGTCGCTGCCGAAAACAAAGAAAGAGGCCGATCCACGCGGGATCGACCTCTACTTTTGGTGGGCGAGGGGGGACTTGAACCCCCACGTCCTTACGGACACTGGCACCTGAAGCCAGCGCGTCTGCCATTCCGCCACTCGCCCGAGCGACGATTGAAGACACTAGCAGAACTTTCAAAAATCTCCGATTCGTGCCCCTGACTAGGCAACTCACGGCCAAGCCACACCGGGATCCGGAGCACGAACACGACTAGTATTCAAAGTCGGCAAACAGGTGAAGGAGTGCAGGTGGGGATCGTCGACCGATTCGAGCGCAAACTCCAGGGCGCAGTAGGTGACGCGTTTGCGCGCGTTTTCCGAGGTGCCGTGCTGCCGCAGGAGGTCGAGGCGGCACTCAAACAAGAGGCGTCCGGCAATGTCCAGACCCTCGAGGGCGGTCACAAGCTCGCGCCGAACAGCTATGTGATCACCGTCAACTCGAGTGACCACGAACGCCTGGCCAATGATCGCGCGCTCACCGTCCGCGCCTTCTCCCGTCATCTCGAGGACTACATCCGAGAACAGGGTTGGCAGACGTACGGCGACATCCAGGTCACGTTCGAAGCCTCCGAAGTCCTCCACACCGGCCAATTCCGCACCAGCGGACTCGTTGATCCAGATGTCGTGAACCCCGACGCCCGGTCGCGGGCCTCGGCACCACCCCCGCCACCGAGTTCAGGAGCACGATCGATGCCCTCGACCGAGACCTCACAGGCCGCGGCCGCCACGCTGTTCCTCGAGGACGGCAGTCACCGTGCGTACCGTCTGAAGGACGGCGTCAACGTCGTCGGACGCGGTCAGGACGCTGACTTTCGACTTCCGGACACGGGGGTTTCACGTCGCCATTTCGAGGTCCACTGGGACGGCAGCACGGCCGTTCTCCGTGATCTTGGGTCGACCAACGGCACACTGGTCAACGGCCACCCCGTGCGCGAATGGCAGCTGGCCAACAACGATGTCATTCGGGCTGGAAACTCCGAGATCCACGTTCAATTCGGCTAGCCAGAAACTAAGTCGGAGCGAGGATCTGAGCATCGCCGCAGAAATCCTCCACAACGCCTCAAACGACCGCTACGTTGGTGAGGAACTGCGCCCTTCGCGCAGAATCCCCCAGAGGAAAAGAGGTTCGGAATGCAGGGCTTGATCTTGCAACTGACCCGTGCCGGCTTTCTTCTGATCCTGTGGCTGTTCATCTGGACGATCTTGCGAACGCTGCGCAACGACGTTTACGCAGCCTCCGGAATGCGCGTCCCCACGCGCCCGCCGAAGACCGCAGGCGCGTCCGCCGCACCGAGCTTCCAGAAGGCAAAGGGTGCGCGAATGCTCGTCGTCACCGCCGGCCCTCTGCAGGGTACGAAGATCCCGCTCAGCGCCAATCCCGTCCTCATCGGACGCGCCGACGATTCGACGCTCGTCCTCACCGACGACTACGCCTCGACGCGCCACGCCCGCATTTCGCCGCGCGGCAATGACTGGTACGTCGAAGACCTCGGATCCACAAACGGCACCTACCTGGATCGCGCCAAGGTGACCACGGCTGTACGGGTTCCGCTGCGGACGCCGATCCGCGTCGGAAAGACCGTGATCGAGCTGCGCCCGTGACGCTGGTTCTGCGCTACGCCGCCCGCAGCGATAGGGGCCTCGTCAGGTCGAACAACGAGGACTCGGTCTACGCCGGTGCCCGCCTCCTGGCGCTCGCCGACGGCATGGGCGGTCACGCGGCCGGAGAGGTCGCCTCCCAGCTCGTCATCGCCGCGCTGGCTCCGCTCGACGACGATGAGCCCGGCGACGACCTGCTCACCAAGCTCGCCGACGCCACCCGCGAGGGCAACGAGTCGATCGCCGATCACGTCGACGCCGATCCCGAACTCGACGGCATGGGCACCACGCTCACCGCAATTCTCTTCGCGGGCCGCAAACTCGGTCTCGCACACGTCGGTGACTCGCGCGCCTATCTCCTGCGCGACGGTGAGCTCACGCAGATCACCCGCGACGACACGTTCGTCCAGTCGCTCGTCGACGAAGGCCGGATCACTCCGGAGCAGGCGCACACGCATCCGCAACGCTCGCTCATCATGCGTGCGCTCACCGGCAACGACGTCGATCCGACCCTCACCATCCGCGAGACGCGCGAAAACGACCGGTACATGCTGTGCTCGGACGGCTTGTCCGATGTCGTCAGCGACGAGACGATCGCGGCCACGATGCGCAAGTCCGAGACCGTCGACGAATGCGCTGAGCGTCTCGTCGAGCTCGCACTCCGCAGCGGTGGACCCGACAACGTCACGGTCATCGTGGCAGACGTCAAGGACGTCGTCGTCGCGCCGCGGCCGTCGAAGCCGATCGTCGCCGGCGCGGTGTCGGACACCGACGAGAACTCTCCCACTCCGGACACCGCTGCGGGTCGCGCCGCCGCGATCCGGCCGCAGAAGACCACGCCCCGGCGATCGGTCCTCGTCGCGGAGGACGAGCCGCCGAAGAAGGTCAACAAGCTCCGCCTGTTTCTCCTGGTCCTGGCCGTGGCCATCCTCGCCGTCGTCGGCGTATGGGGTGGATTGCAGTGGATCTCGACGAGCTACTACGTCGGCGCCGACGGCAACAAGGTCGTCATCTACAACGGCGTCGACGCCTCGATCTTCGGACACTCGATGAAGGATGTCGACTCGGTTGCCTGCGTCTCCGAGAAGGGCGACTTCAAGCTCCTGAAGCCGGGCATCAAGCCGACCGACTGCAACATTCTCCTGGTCGAGGATCTGCGTCCGTCCGCGCGCGCCGACGTCCGATCCGGCCTTCCGCTGACCAACCACGACGATGCCGTGCAGGCGATCCGCCGCATCGCGGTCAACGACCGGCTGCCGCTGTGCAAGACACCGGAGCAGCTCGCGACCGAGACGACGACTCCGGAACCCACGACGACCACCGAGCCGTCCCCGGCGCCCTCGCCCGGAGCCACGACGACGGCACCGACTCCGACCACCACTCGAGTTCAGACCCCCGGCCAGACCTGCAGATTGGCCAAGTGATGTCGGTACCCACTCCGCAGCCCACACCCTCGAACCGACGCAACGTCGAGCTGACGCTCCTCGGTTTCTCCGCGGCGGTCACGGTCGCCGCGTTGATCATCGTCGAGCTCAGCCAGGATCGCTTCCTCGATGCGAATCTCGCGATGTTCGTCGTGGCGTACGTCGTGGTCTTCCTCGGCGCGCACCTGGCGGTCCGCCGCTTCGCGCCGTACGCCGACCCGCTGATCCTTCCGATCGTCGCGCTACTCAACGGCATCGGTCTGGTGCTGATCTATCGGCTCGACCTCGCCAGTGCCGCGGAGGGGGAAGCGAGTTCGGCGGCCACCGCCCAGGTGCGCTGGATGGTCCTCGGCGTGATCGGTTTCGTTGCGGTTCTCATCCTCATCCGCAACTACCGGGTCCTCGCGCGCTACGGATACACGATCGGCCTCGCCGGCATCGTCTTCCTCGCCATCCCGGCGGTCCTGCCCGCCTCGCTGTCCGAGACGAATGGTGCGAAGATCTGGATTCGCCTGCCGGGCTTCAACATTCAGCCGGGTGAGTTCTCGAAGATCGCGCTCATCATCTTCTTCGCCGCGATTCTCGTCGCGAAGCGGGATCTGTTTACGACCGCCGGCAAGCACTTCCTCGGAATGGATTTCCCGCGCCCACGGGACCTCGGCCCGGTCGTTGCCGCATGGATGATGTCGATCATGATCATGGTCTTCGAGAAAGACCTCGGCACGTCACTGCTGATCTTCTCGACGATCCTCGTGATGCTTTACATCGCGACCGAACGCGTCGGCTGGCTCGTCATCGGCGCCGTGATGCTCGTCTTCGGATACCTCGTGGCCAACATGGTCTTCAGCCACGTCCAGGTCCGTACCCAGACCTGGCTCGATCCGTTCTCGACCTACGACACGACCGGATTCCAGATCTCCCAATCGCTGTTCGGCCTCGCCACCGGCGGAATCGGCGGTACCGGCCTCGGCAGTGGACGGCCGAACGAGGTTCCGTTCGCGAACACCGACTTCATCATCGCGACGATCGGTGAAGAGCTGGGCCTCATCGGTCTCATCGCGATTCTGGTGCTGTTCCTGGTGATCGTCATTCGTGGTCTGCGCACCGCGCTGTCGGTCCGGGACAGCTTCGGAAAGCTGCTCGCCGCGGGACTCTCGGTCACGATGGCCGTTCAGCTCTTCGTCGTCGTCGGCGGCGTCACCAAGCTGATTCCTCTGACCGGTCTGACCACACCGTTCATGTCTTACGGTGGTTCGTCGCTCCTGGCGAACTACATCCTCATCGCGTTGCTCATGGTCATCTCGAACGACGCGCGTGAACCTGCCCCCACGACCCGGCCTGCACCGAAACCTGCCATTGCCGAGGCCATGACCGAGGAGCTGCGGCGCCCATGAACACCCCGCTACGCAAGGTGGCCATCGGCGTCATGGTGATGATCGTCGCGCTGATGGGCAATGCCACGTATGTGCAGGTCATCAAGGCCGACCAGCTGCGCTCGGATCCCCGCAACTCGCGCGTTCTGCTCGACGAGTACTCGCGCGAACGTGGCCAGATCACCAGCTTCGACGGTCAGATTCTCGCGATCTCGAACCCGAGCGACGACCGCTTCAAGTTCCAGCGCGAATACCCCGAGGATCCGAAGGCATTCGCGCCGGTCACCGGCTTCTATTCGATCCAGTACGGCAGTAGCGGACTGGAGCGCGCTGAGGACGGGATCCTCGCCGGCTCGGACAACCGCCTGTTCGGTCGCCGATTCATCGACATGCTGCAGGGTCGCGATCCGCGCGGCGGCAACGTGGTCACGACGATCAACCCGACGCTGCAGAAGATCGCGTACGAGCAGCTGACGTCTCGCGGGTACACCGGATCGGTGGTCGCGCTGGAGCCGAGCACAGGCAAGATCCTCGCCCTGGTCTCGACGCCGAGTTACGACCCGTCGTCGCTCGCCTCGCACAACTCCACCGAGACGACCGACGCCTGGGATCAGCTCGCCAACGATCCGACGCGCCCGCTCGCCAACCGCGCGGTCAACGAGCTCTACCCGCCGGGTTCGATCTTCAAGATCATCACGTCCGCTGCGGCCCTCGAACACGGCTTCACGCCGGAGTCCCAGGTCACCGGCGCGGCCTCGATCACGCTGCCCGGAACCAACACTCAGCTGCCGAACTACGGCAGCCAGCCGTGTTCGGGCAAGGCGAAGACCGTGACCCTGACCGTTGCCTTCGCGAACTCGTGCAACACCGCATTCGCCGAGGTCGCACAGCAGATCGGCGAGGACGCCTTCCGCGACAAGGCGGAGGAATTCGGCGTCGGCAAGAAGGCTTCGTCCATCCCGCTGTCGGTCGCCGACAGCGAACTCGGTGACATCCCGGACGAGCCGGCTCTCATGCAGAGCGCGATCGGACAGAAGGACGTCAAGCTCACGCCACTCGAGGGCGCGGTCATGGCGGCGACCGTCGCCAACGGCGGTGTCCGGATGCGTCCGCAACTCGTCGCCGGACTCCAGGGTCCGGATCGATCGACCGTCTGGGCGATGGATCCGGAGTCGCAGGGTGAGGCGATGTCGCCGTCGACGGCACAGCAGATCACCCAGATGATGATCGAGTCCGAGAAGCATTCCGGCGGTGGCTACATCGGCGGCGCTCAGGTCGCGTCGAAGACCGGTACCGCGGACGCGTACACGAGCCCGAACCCGTTCTGCTGGTACGTGGCATTCGCCCCGGCGACGAACCCCAAGATCGCGATCGCGGTCATGGTCGAAAACGGTGGCGGAATCGGGCCGGGTGCGGTCGGCGCGACCGTCGCGGCCCCGACCGCGCGCGCTGTGATGGCTGCGGCCCTGCAGGGGTCCTGACGATGCTCACCAACGGAGCAGTTATCTCGGATCGGTACCGCCTGCAGCGGCTCATCGCCACCGGCGGTATGGGCCAGGTGTGGGAGGCACACGACTCGCGGCTTGGTCGCGCGGTCGCGATCAAGGTGCTCAAGCCAGAGTTCTCGGACGACCCGACCTTCCAGGAGCGGTTCCGGACTGAGGCCCGCACGACGGCCAAGCTGAACCATCCCGGCATCGCGGGCGTCTACGACTTCGGCCAGACCACGGATCCCCAGGGCCAGCAAACGACGTACCTGGTCATGGAACTGATTCAGGGCGAGCCACTCAACTCGGTCATCGCCCGGCTCGGGCGCCTTCCGATCACGCACGCTCTCGACATGCTGGAGCAAACCGGGCGTGCCCTCGCGCACGCCCACTCGGCAGGCGTCGTGCACCGCGACGTCAAGCCCGGCAACATCCTCGTGACGCCGACTGGTCAGGTGAAGATCACCGACTTCGGTATCGCCAAGGCTGTCGATGCGTCACCAGTGACGAAAACCGGCATGGTCATGGGTACCGCCCAGTACATCGCGCCCGAACAGGCACTCGGCCACGACGCGACCTCGGCGTCGGACGTGTACTCGCTGGGTGTCGTCGGTTACGAAGCCTTGTGTGGGACGCGTCCGTTCGCGGGCGACAACGCCCTGGCCGTCGCGATGCAGCATGTTCGCGAAGAGCCCCCGCCGCTGCCGTCCGACATCCCCCAACCCGTCCGCGACCTCATCTCCTGGACGTTGACGAAGGAGCCGTCGCACCGGTATCGCAACGGCGCCGAGTTCGCCGATGCCGCGGCCACCGTCCGCGGTGGAGGTAACCCACCGACTCCGGCCGGCGCGTCTGCCGGAACGGCGACCCAGGCCATTCCGAGCGCGACCGCGATCATCGCTCCCCCGCCGGGGAGCGCGACCACCGTCATGCCGACGGGCGCGGGCACCCAGGCGATGCCGATGGCGCACACGCAGGCGGTGTCGAATCGTCCGCAGTACGGATCGCAGCCGCCGGCCTACCAAGACAACCGTGGCATGGGCGGCGCTCAGAAGTTCATGGCCTGGCTGGCCGCCATCGCCTTGCTGCTCGCACTCGGAATCGCCCTGTTCATGATCTTCGCCGCGATGATGAACGACCGAAGCGGAACTTCGGGCGAGACCACCACTGAGACGACCCAGGAAACGACCGAAGAAACCACGACGAAAACGACAACGTCTACCAGCGCGCCGCCGACGACAACCACCCAGTCGTCGCCTACAACTACTACAGAGACAACTACGGCTCCGCCGCCCACATCGAACGGTAGCTTGCTATTTCCTGGCCAACGATGAGCACTCCACGCATCCTGTCCGACCGCTACGAACTCGGGGAAATCCTCGGGTTCGGTGGTATGTCAGAGGTGCATCACGCACGTGACATCACGGGTGAGCGAGATGTCGCGATCAAGGTCCTGCGGGCCGATCTGGCTCGGGATCCGGCGTTCTACCTGCGGTTCCGGCGCGAGGCGCAGAATGCGGAGCAGCTGACCCACCAGGCCATCGTCGAGGTCTACGACACCGGTGAGGCGATCACCGACACCGGTCCGCTGCCGTTCATCGTCATGGAGTACGTCGACGGTCAGACCCTGCGGGACATGGTCCGCACCGATGGTCCGGTCCCGGTTCGCCGCGCGATCGAAATCATCGGAGACGTCTGCGCGGCACTCGACTTCAGCCACCGTCGCGGAATCGTCCATCGCGACGTCAAGCCCGCGAACATCATGGTGAGCCGATCGGGCGCGGTGAAGGTCATGGACTTCGGAATCGCGCGCGCGATCTCCGAGAGCACGAGCCCGATCACGCAAACCGCCGGCGTCATCGGCACGGCACAGTATTTGTCGCCCGAGCAGGCGCGCGGTGAGCGCGTCGACCGCCGTTCCGACGTCTACTCGCTCGGCTGCGTGCTCTACGAGATCCTCACCGGACAGCCGCCGTTCAAGGGCGACTCGGCCGTGGCGGTCGCCTACCAGCACGTCCGAGAGGATCCTCGGCTGCCGTCGACGGTACTCAAGACGGTTCCGCGCGAACTCGACTCGATCATCCTCAAGGCGATGGCGAAGAACCCGGACAACCGGTATTCGACCGCTGCCGAGATGCGCAATGACCTCATCCGCGTCCTGAACGGCCAGAAGCCGCTGGCGCCGACCGTCATGACCGACGATGACAAGACCGTTCTCCTCGGCACGATCGACGCAGGTGGCACCAACTACGCCACCGTGGACAAGGCCGAGCCGGAGGACATCCGTCCGCGCGACGAGCATCCACGCCGATGGCCTTGGCGCTGGCTCTTGCTGGCGCTCCTGGCCGCTCTCCTCGTCGGAGCGCTCGCGGGGTATCTCACGAGATCCGGCCAGATAGAGAACTCATCGGTCACCGTCCCGTTCGTGGTGGACCAACCGGTGAAGGAGGCTACGGCGGCCTTACAGGACGCCGGTTTCCGGGTCACGATCCAGGAGAAACCCGACCGAACCGTTCTGGCCGGTCGGGTGATTTCTGTTCTGCCCCTTCAAGGTTCGAAAGCCGACGCGGGATCCACGGTCACGCTCGAAGTGTCGAACGGCCGACCCCTGGTCACCGTCCCAATCCTCAACGGAATGACCAAGGACGAGGCGAAGAAGAAGCTCGAAGAGGTCGAACTCAAGCTGGACAACGAGGTCGATCAGGTCGCCTCCAACCGTGACCAAATCGGCCGCGTCGTCGAGACGAAACCGGCCGGCGGACTCCGGGTCGACGTCGATTCCACTGTTCGGTTGTCGATCGGTCGCGGTCCGGACCAGGTCCGGGTTCCGCCGGTCCTAGGTCAGGACCTGGACACCGCACGCTCGAATCTCGAAGCCGCGGGCTTCACGGTGATCGTGGAGACCGTCGACGACTGGCACCAGAAGAACCAGGTGGTCCGAACGAGTCCGGGCGGCGGCGCCGAGGTCGACAAGGGCTCGGCGGTCACGGTCTACGTCTCGAACGGTGAAGGCATCCGGATGCCGAATCTTCGTGGCATGAACGTCCCGCAGGCGATGGTGACGCTCCGCGCGGCCGGGTGGACCGGTAGCCCCGACAAGCTCGTTCAGCGGCAGGTGGCCCCGCCGGGACCAGGTGACATCGGCCGCGTCCTCTCGCAGTCGCCGTCAGCTGACTCGAACCTCGGGAAGAACCAGACCGTGACCATCTCAGTGGGCACGGTCGGGGCAGCGCCGGCCTAGGACAGCGGCCTACGTTGTGGGCCTACGCCGACGCCGAGAACGCTGCGGCGACCTCAGCCTCGAAGCCCGCCACCAGGCCCTCGGCCGGGCGCTCACCACAGAATCCGAGCCAGTTGGCGAGCATGCGGTGTCCGCCCTGGGTCAGGATCGATTCCGGGTGGAACTGGACACCGTGGATCGGCAGGGTGCGGTGCTTCATCGCCATCACCAAACCGCTTTCGGTGCGTCCGAGCACCTCGAGTTCGTCCGGGATCGTCGGCTCGAAGACGGTGAGCGAGTGGTAACGCGTCGCACGGAACGGATCGGGGAGCCCCGCGAGGACTCCACCGCCATTGTGGTGAACCATGCTCGTCTTGCCGTGCAAGAGCTCAGGAGCACGATCCACGGTGGCACCGAACGCGGCGCCGATCGCCTGGTGTCCCAGGCACACGCCCAGCAGCGGGGTTTCGGCTCGGGCACACGCGCCGACGAGCCCCATCGTGGCACCGGCTTTGTCGGGCGAGCTCGGTCCCGGGCTCAACAGGATTCCGTCGTAGCTCTTGGCGACCGCATCGAGGTCAGAGAGGCCGGGGTCGTCGTTGCGCACGACCTCGGCGTTGACACCCAGCTGTCCGAGGTACTGAACCAGGTTGAACACGAAGCTGTCGTAGTTGTCGACCACGAGAATGCGCATGAATGCAGGTTACTTCGTAGGCGCAATCCATTTGCATACGGCGTGCTATAGACACCTCACTCTTGCAGGCGCGTTTGCGCCGCTAAAGTGACATTCATGCCGAAGTCGAAGGTCCGCAAGAAGCAGGACTACACGATCAACCCCGCCAATCGCACTCCGGTGAAGATCAGCGCTGGTCCGTCCCCGGTCTGGTATGTCGTTCTCATGCTCGGTTTCATGGTGGCCGGGCTGCTGTGGCTCATCATCTACTACCTCGCCGGTGGTCTGATCCCGGTCATGGCCGACATGGGGCCCTGGAACTTCATCATCGGGTTCGCCCTCATGGTGGTCGGACTGCTGATGACGATGCGATGGCGCTGACTCACACCGACCGAACTACATCGATGTTATTCATCCCCAATGGGGATAACTCCTGTGGATAACTCTTCATCCGGTTATCAACAGCAGTGGTCCACCCCGATCGTCGGGGTCGCGATCGTCGGCGTACTCGGCGTATTGCTGCTGGGTGCGGCCGTCTTCACCCAGAACAACGCACCCGGCCGGGTCATCGCCACGGTTGCCGGTCTGGGTGCTCTCGCGGTGTTCGCGTTGGCGTTGCGCCGTAGGCCGCGTCTGGCGATCGAAGCGGGGCCGGCCCTCGTCCTGGGCGGGCTCCGACATCCGGAGATCTATCTGCCGAGTGACATCGCACGGATCCGCACCACGAGCTTCTCGCGCATCGGACGCAAGGTCCATCTGCTCGAACTCGATCTGCGCCGGGCATCCGAAGAGCAATTCGTCGTGCTCAGTCGGTGGGACCTCGGCGCCGATCCGCGAGATGTTCTGGCGGTTTTGGAGCGGTACCGGCTGACCGGCTAGAGCCCGTACTCGGCGCGCAGTTGCAGCGCCCGCACCACGATGATCGCCAGGCTCGCGATGATGATCGCCAGCACGATGCCCCACTGCACGGCCCGCGGCGTTGCTCCCGGCTTGGTGCCGATCCCGACCCACTGCGGTCCGAACAGAATTCCGGCGGTGGAGAGGACGCCTGCGGCGAGTCCGCCCAGGTGTCCCATCAGCGAAATCCCCGGAAGCGTGATGCTGATGAAGACGTTCAGCGCGATGACCGTGAGCACCGGACCAGGACTCTGACGGATACGCAGCAGGATGACGGCCTGCGCACCGAACAAGCCGAAGATCGCGCCCGAAGCACCCGCCGTCTGCGACATGACGTTCTGGAACATCATGACCGCCGCCGATCCCCCGAGGATCGACGCGAAGTAGACCGCGATATATCGCGAGCGGCCGAGGATGATTTCCACGTCACGCCCGACGATCCACAGCGCAAGCATGTTGACGAGCAGGTGGATCGGACCGAAGTGCAGGAATCCGCTGGTGACGACCCGCCACACTTCTCCGTCCGCCACGGCGAGCGGAAGGAGCGAGGCATCTTTGAAGAGCTTCGAACTGTCGTTGTAGGCGACAGACCCGGCCATCGCGGCCGTGATCGCGAAGACGGCGACGTTGAGGGCGATGAGGACGTACGTGACGATCGGAGCCGATCGCTGACGTCCACCACCGAGCCCCCGCACCTCCCGGACCTCACGCTGACCGCGCTCCACGCAGTCGACGCACTGGAACCCCACCCTTGCGGGGCGCAGGCACTCGGGGCAGTTGGGTTGGCCGCACCGCTGACAGGTCAGCAGCGTCGGCCGATCGGGATGACGAACGCAGACGGGCGCGGGTTGGTTATGCCACTGGGGTGGGACATGCGGGGGCTGTCCCCCGGGCTGTCCCTGGCCGGGCGAAAACCCACCCGGGCCGAATCCGCCGTTGAATCCGCCTGCGTTTGTCATTCCGCTTTTCTCAGATGATCAGGAGATGGTGATCGACTCGATGATGACCGGGTCCGTGGGACGGTCCTGGCGATCAACCGAGGTGTTGGCAATGAGGTCGACAACCGCCTTCGACTGCGGGTCGGTGACCTCGCCGAAGATCGTGTGACGACGGTTGAGGTGCGGGGTCGGGCCAACGGTGATGAAGAACTGCGAACCATTGGTTCCCGGGCCGGCGTTCGCCATGGCGAGAAGGTAGGGCTTGTTGAACTGAAGCTCCGGGTGGAACTCGTCCCCGAACTGGTAGCCCGGGCCGCCGCGACCGGTGCCGGTCGGGTCGCCGCCCTGGATCATGAAGCCGGAGATGACCCGGTGGAACGGCGCACCGTCGTAGAACGGACCCTCGCTGGTGCCCTGAGCGTTCTGTCCGTACTTCTTGGTGCCCTGCGCAAGGCCGACGAAGTTCTCGACGGTCTTCGGCGCGTGGTTCCCGAAGAGTGCGATGGCGATGTCGCCGCGGTTGGTGTGCAGAGTGGCCGTAGCAGTCTTGATGGCCTCGGCATTGTTAGAAGTCACGGGGTCCATCGTGCCATTGGATGCAGTGATTCCGGTCTCCCGGTCGAGATATGGGTGTCAGAGTATTGGCCATGGCAAAGCGCACGTCGGAATCTGGCATCCCGCGCACCTATGGTGGTTCGCTTCGACTGGTGGGCCAAGGCGCCGACGCAGCGGCCCGCGGGACGATAGGTTTCGCGTTCTCGTTGGGCAAGACCGTCGGTTCGGTGTCGGGAGCAGGGGTCCGCGCCGTCGGCCGTGGCTGCTCGAAGGCAAAGGCCCGACGATCCGAACTCGCGGCCGCCCGTCAGGCGACGGCAGAGGTGGCCAACGGAGTTGCGAAGCACTCGAATACTCCGATCGTCGGCGCGATCGCCGGTCTGGCCATGGTCGGCGCGGGAATCGCGCTCCTCAAGTACCGCTCCGCGAAGGCTGAGTCGTCCGATTACGAAGACTTCGACGACGACGCGCAGCTCGACGACGCCACGGCCTAATCCGGCAGCATCGGGACGGACAGTCCTGGGTCGTGTCCCAGCAGGCCGGCCCGAGTGACCGCAGCGCGGCCGAATCTGTCTCGAAGTGAATCGACCGCCTCGTCCAGCGCAGTCGAGCTCTCTTTGTGCAGCGGCAATTCGAGCTGGTACGGATCGTCCCGACTCGTCAGATTCGTCAACGAGATGCCGAGCAGGGTCACGCCTCGACTGTCGATGAGCGGTTCGGCGTCGGCGAGAAGTTCCCGTGCGGTCGCCCAGATCGACGCCGTGAGCTGGGTCGGGTCGTGCATCGTGCGGGACCGCGTCGCCCGGGTGAAGTCTCCGAATCGAAGCCGCAGAACGACCGTCCGGCAGAAGCGACCCGCATTGCGCAGCCGCTTTCCCAGCCCGTCGACGATGCCCAACACAATCTGCTCTCGTTCGGCCACGGATAGCGTCCGACGGCCGAGCGCACGCTGCGAACCGATCGATCGGCGGTGGCGCCCCGTCTCGACGCGACGCGGATCCCGCGCCCACGCCAAGGCGTGCAGGTGGCGAGCTGCTCCGCCGCCCACGATGGTCGAGAGATCGGCCTCGGAGGTCGCCGCCAGCTGACCGACAGTCCGGATCCCGAACGCGTGCAATTTCACTGACGTCACCTGGCCGACGCCCCACAGTCGTTCGATCGGTAGCGGGTGGAGGAATTCGAGCTCCGCGTCGGCGGGCACCAGCCGCAACCCGTCCGGCTTGGCGACCGCACTGGCGACCTTGGCGAGGAACTTGCTGCGGGCAATGCCGACGGTGATCGGCAACCCCACCTTTTCGCGGACCTCCGCACGAAGACGCACGGCGATGCTCAGTGGATCACCGGCGAGCCTACGTAGGCCGCCTACTTCGAGGAATGCTTCGTCGACGGACAGCGGTTCGACGAGCGGAGTCGTGTCCCGAAAGACTTCGAAAACGGCGCGGCTCGCCTCGGTGTACGCCTTCATTCGCGGTGGGACCACAATCGCGTGCGGACACACGCGCAGTGCCTGCGACGCAGACTTCCCGGATTTCACACCGAAAGCCTTGGCCTCATAGCTCGCGGCCAGCACGACGCCCCCGCCGACGAGGACGGGCTTACCCCTCAGTGAAGGGTCATCACGCTGTTCGACCGACGCATAGAACGAATCCAGGTCGGCATGCAGAATCGTTTCTGACACGAACATATGTTCGCATCAGGTACCGACAAAAAGAAGGTCTAGCCGATCGGCGAGAGAAGGTCCGTCGCGCGCTTGTGGGCGCGCTCCGCGAGGGCGCGCTCGAGCTCGCTGTCCGGCCCACCGAGTCCGGCAAG
Source organism: Nocardiaceae bacterium (assembly GCA_021372355.1). Classification (GTDB taxonomy): domain Bacteria; phylum Actinomycetota; class Actinomycetes; order Mycobacteriales; family Mycobacteriaceae; genus Smaragdicoccus. The sequence goes on from JAJFUQ010000002.1 coordinate 19,478, forward strand.
GTGCGCATGAAGCCGCGACTTCGCCTCGTACAACTCCGCGACGGTCTCCGAGGTGGCGCCGGCGCGAGGGCGACCGACGGCGAGGTGGGTGAGCTCAGTGAGCACGTTCATGGGCGAATTCCTTTTGCGGCCGACCGCGGGGACCGGTTCGGTGGGGGTTCCACTAGGACCATCGGCCGCTCGGTCGAATTCGCTACGCCTCGCCGCCCGGCGTAACTCATTCGTTTCATCTCTCACCACAGTGACGTGTCCGGTGTGAGAAGAACCCGCGCGTCAGTCGGTCAGGAGAATGAGCTCCGACGGCTTCGATATCTCGACGCGGAGGCCCGCCTTCCGCGCGACCCGAGCCAAACCGGCGATGTCGTGCGGTTCTGCTCGCGATTGGAGCAG
>JAJFUQ010000019.1 GCA_021372355.1 Nocardiaceae bacterium
GTGATGTCCTTGCAGGCCGCCGCCGGGTCAGCGAGCCTCGGCAATCAGACGGTCACCCACCAACAGATCCACGTCGGGCGCAGGCTTCGCGGACACCTCGTCGTCATCGGCTCACCATTGGGGAATATCGACCAAGTTCTGCTGGGACATGCGAATTCACTACTCGCACTTGATCTCACGTTGCCCAACCGGCTTCGCAACACCCAACGAGACCTCAACTCACAGGCACTCGCTCTGCTGCTCGGCGAGCGAGTCGACCTTACGCAGGCACGCCAACTCATTCCCGGCGCCGCGGACAGCCGCGGCGAAATTCGGGCCCTCGTCGTGACCGGCGACGAGCGCGCCGTCGAACGCGTGGCAGCCGCCATCGAACGGGCGACGGCAAAGGCCGGCTTCCCGGTGTTCCGTTATCTCAGTGGCTCCCGGCTGACGGTGGTGTTGCCCGCCACCGAGGGCGAATCGATCGTGGCGTCGACGTTTTCGAGGATCGACCGGCGAACGCTCCGGGCCGGCATGAGCGCCGCACACCGTACCTCCCGCCTACAGACCGCGGTCGACAACGCGATCCGCGCGGCATCGTCCGCCGAACTGGGAGGCGATGTCGTCGAGTTCACGAGCCTTGTCGGCAGTGCTCTGTTGTCCAATAAGGCAAGTCGTGACGTCCTCAATGCGGTCGCGGACACTCTGCTGACCGCGCTGCGGTTGTACGACGACGAGAACGGCTCGGAACTCCTTCCCGCGCTCCGCGCTTACCTGGAGAACAACGGTCACTGGGAAGCGGCGGCGACAGCAGCCGGCGTTCACCGTCACACTCTCCGCAAGCGGGTCGAACTCGCGCAGGACGTCCTCGGCCTCGACCTCGACATCGCCCGCGTGCGCGCCGAACTCCTACTGGCGATCCTGGCCAGCAGCAGCTGAGCTATGCGGCACCGGTCGCTTTCGGGGCGATCGACACGTATCGGTGCCCGGTCGGGGTGCGAAGTTCGTAAGCGTGGCGTTCGCCGTCTACGGGCTTGGCGGTGAAACCGGGCGCTTCGACCGTGTAGTTGCAGCCCTCGGACACTCCGGCTCCGTTCACGCCGCTGGTGGCCCCGCCGTGCTGACGGCTCAGGATGTGATCGTGATGTCGGATCGGGGCACCGCAATACGGCGTGCGGCACACATCGTCGCGGATATCGAGGAATTGCTTCAGCTTCGCCGGGAAGAACCGTCGGCGTGATTCCATCGCCACGAGTTCCCCAGTCTTGGGGCGGATGTAGAGCCGACGGATCCATGCCAGACCAGTCTTCACCCAGCGTCGAGCGATCGACGATGGGATCGGTCCCAACCCGACCGCTTGGGCCGGCTCACAGTCACCCCCGAGCAACGCGACATCGGTCATCACCAGGTTCACCGTCACCGGCACTTCGTTCGCAGTGGCCAGGCCGGTGAGGAGCTCGACGAACCGGTCGGCTTCGATCTGACCATGCGCGCGCTCGTCCCCCGTCGCTTTGGCAGCATCCGCGTCGCGCTTCAGGCAAGCCTTGATGGTCACGGCTTGCGGCATCGGCACCAGTGCCGTCACGTACGCCATCGCGTCGGGCGCGGGCCGGACGCTGACGTGCCGCTCGCTCACCGCACGGGCATGTCGTTTGACCACGGCCTCGGGCTCGAGCGCGTAGGCCAGCTTCTTGACCTCTCGTTCGAACTGCTTGTCACTCCACCCCTCGAACCCCGCCGGGTCACCGCAGATCAGGTGATCGATGCGAGCGCGGTCTTCCCGCGTGAGGAACCCGGTTTCGCGGACCAGGATCGTGGCCCGATACTCCGTCAGCACGCCCTCGCGCATTCGCTCCAGAGTGTGCGGCATCTCCGCCACAAGCGCCTTAGCGAGCCCGAGGTGAATATTCCCGCGCCGCGGCGACTCCCGGCGGGCGAGCGCGATCTCCATGCCCACACCCTGACCTTGCTTATCGCGACGCATCCCGCGAGCGGCATGCCGCACCCGCACCGCCGCATCCAACGCGGCAGCCTCCACAGCCTGGGCTGCCGAGAGCGCATTCTTCACGCGTTCATACAGCGCGGTCCGGTCGATCCGCGTCGCTTCGTCCACATCCTGACTCCGGTCCCGAAGCCAGGCAATCAGTTCATCCAGTTCGATCACGTGTTCGAACATATACCCGGCCTACGACAAGTTTCGAAGCCCGGAAATCGGCATCTACCTGCGACAACAGAAGTTGCACACGATCACGAAAGTCGACTCCTTGACCGTCGAACAATCGCAACACCGATACCGGCAACCAGCACCAGCTCAGTCAGAACCCCAACCACCATCGCGACGTTCATCATCGAAGGGGCGTGACTGACCGTCATGGCATGGTGGTGATGCCCGGCGGGCATCTGCATCCCCGGCGTCGCCGTGGCCGACATCATCGCCACGTGCAAGACGATCATCGCCAAACCGCCACCCGCAGCAAGCAGGCAGTTGCGGGCGGACCCTGACTTCCACAAGTGGGCGGCACACATCAGGCACCACGCCGCCATCACAAGGAGAGTCAGCGACGGCAACAATGACCCAATAGACCCGCTCAGCACGAGACCGAGGTGTGCCGCTGCGGTGGCGCCGGTCAGCACCGACGCCAATCGGTTCCACGCCATCACCGCACCGCCGGTTGTTGCTGCGTGATGCAGTGGATGCCGCCGCCGCGGGCGAACAGCGGTCGCGCATCGACTGTGGTGACTGGACGTCCATAGGCCTTCGACAGGATCTCCGCCGCCTCGGCGTCGACCGCGTCGTCGTAGCTGCACGCCACGACGCCGCCATTGCACACCAGGTGGTTGATGTAGCTGTAGTCGACGAATCCCTCGTCGTCCCGAAGGACAGACGGTGCGGGGACGCGGACCACTTCCAGCGGCCGCCCAGCCGCGTCGGTTTCGGCAGCCAGCAGAGAGATGAACAGTTGGCTCCGCGAGTAATCTGGATGCTCGGGATTCCGCTGGTCATGCACCAGCACGACACCCGGCGACGCGAACGTCGCGACGATGTCGACGTGCCCTCGCGTACCGAAGTCGTCTTCGTCCCGCGTCAGTCCGTACGGCAGCCAGATCGCCTTCGAAATCCCCAGCGTCCGAGCCAGTTCGGCCTCGATGTCAGCCTTTGACAATCCCGGGTTGCGACCCGGATCGAGCTGCACGGACTCGGTCACCAGCACGGTGCCTGCACCGTCGACGTGAATACCGCCGCCCTCGTTGACGATCGACGACGGCACCACCTCGGCAGCCGCGAGCCCCGCCACGAACTTCCCGATCAGCGCATCCCTCGACCAGGAGGCCCAGCCTTGGGCTCCCCAGCCGTTGAAGATCCAATCGACTGCACCAAGCATGTTCCCGTCGACAACGAACGTCGGACCGATGTCCCGCATCCACGCGTCGTCGAGTTCGGCATAGGCGATCTCGACCTTGTCCCCCAGGTACTCGGCCGCAACCGCAGCATCGGCCGGATCGACCACCACGGTCACCGGCTCGTAGCCCGCAACGGCATGCGCCACCGCCGCCCACGTCGACCGAGCTTCGTGCGGGTCGTCGCCGAGCGTGTATCCCTTCGATGGGAACGCCATCCACGTCCGCTCGTGCGGAGCCCACTCCGCCGGCATGTGCCAATTCATGACCGCCCCAAAGGGTGCTCGAAGTCCACCGGAGCCGTCAGCTCCCCATATGTGTCGGGCCGACGCGTCGCGAGGAACGGGAAGAGCGTCAGCCAATCTTTGCGCTGGTCGAGGTCGAGATCGGCGACCAAAACCGCAGACTCGTCGCGCGGAGCCTGAACGAGAATCCGCCCGTAAGGGTCCGAGATGAAAGACGAACCGTAGAACGTGATGAGGCCTTCATTGCCGTAGCGATTCGGCGCGATCATGAACGTGCCGTTGGAGATGCCGTGGCCGACGATGACGTGCTGCCACAGCGGCTGCGTATCGAACTCGGGGTGGTCGGGCTCCGAACCGATCGCGGTGGGATAGACGATCACTTCGGCTCCCCCGAGCGAATACATCCGAGCCACCTCCGGGAACCACTCGTCCCAGCACGTCGGCATTCCGATCCGCAGGTCGAGTCCCACCGGCGTGTGGACCGGGTAGGCGTCATCCCCCGCCGGGCCGTGCCGGAAGTAGGTGTCCTCGTAGTAACCCGCGGTGATGGGGATGTGCAGCTTGCGCGTCTTGGCGACGAGTTCTCCCTGCGGCGACACGAGGATCGCGGTGTTGTACCCCAAACCGTCTGGGCCGTCCGCCTTCTCGTAGAGCGACGCGTGCACGAACACGTTGTGCTTGCGCGCCGCGGCCGCCGCGAACGTGAACGTGGGCCCGGTGGTCAGTTCCTCGGCCTGGGTCCCCGGATTGTCGCCGGCCCGCACGTCTGCCGGGTACCGAATGAGCGTGATCTCGGACAGGAAGACGACCTTCGCTCCGGCGTCCGCCGCCTGGCCAATAGCCTCGGTGAATTCCCGGACCAGGACCTCCGAGTCCTCGTGCCAGCGGTGCTGCACCAACGCGACGCGAACCGGCTTACGGGCCGAGTCCTGGACGCGGCACAGCGACTCTGGCGCACCGAACGCCGTGATGAGCTTCATTGAATTCCCTCGAATTCAGGGTCAGTGGCGGACGTGCCCTTCACGAGCGTCTGTCCGGTGAAGAAGGACGGGTTGACCGCGCGCATGACGAGCATCAGGACGGCACCCAGGACGAGCGATCCGAAGCCGATCCAGAACACCAGGCCGACACCGAAAACCTGCGAGCCACTGCCATTTTCGGGGTCCATGCTCTGATGCACGGAGATCAGGAACACCACGAACAGCATGAGCGCGCCGAGCAGTGGGAACACGAACTTGAACACGACGCTGCGAGCGTTGCGAAACAGCTCGCTGCGGAAGTACCAGACACAGGCGAAGGCCGTGATGCCGTAGTACCAGCAGATCATGATGCCCAGCGACGCGACCGTGTCCCACAGCACCGAGTCCGACAGCAGCGAGACTGCGGTGTAGAAGATCCCGGTCACGATTCCGGCGAACACAGTCGCGAACACCGGTGACAGGAACCGTGGACTGATGCTGGCGAACTTCTTCGGGAACGCCTCGTACGAGCCCATCGCCAGCAGGGTGCGCGCCGCGGGCAGGAACGTCGTCTGCAGGCTCGCCGCCGCGGAGGCAAACACCGCGAGCAGCACGAACGGACCAAGGCTGCCCAACACCGGGTGCGCCAAGGCGGCAAACACGTTGTCCGCGTTGTCCGGGTTGCCGAGGCCGATGCCCTGCTCACCGACACCGGCGAACATCGTCACGCCCACGGCGATCAGCAAATAGGTGATGAGAATCGACAGCACGCACAGCACACCAGCACGTCCAGGGACGCGAGTCGGGTCCTTGGATTCCTCGCCGAGCGTCAACGTCGTGTCCCAGCCCCAGAATCCGAAGATCGAGCCCACGACGCCAAGAATCAGCGCGCTGATGCCGAGACCGGTGAACGGATTGAACCAGTCGATGTCGAAGCTCAGGTGGGTCGGCTGACTACCCGACTTGACCACTGCAGTGATCGCGAAGCCGAGCAGCACCACCATCTGGAATGCCACGAGCACGTACTGGATGCGCTCGCTCGTCTGAATCCCGCGCGCCGACACCCAGGTCGCAGCGGCGAGGAACAGCAGCGTCGAGATGATGTTGACGGCTTTACCGGTCCCGAACTGCTCGATGGCCGGGTTGTGGAAGACGTCCGCGAGGAACAGGTAGAAGAACTCGACCGCGATCGCGGCAAGATTCGACAGCACGAAGATCGTCGCCAAGACCATGCCCCAGCCGCACATCCAGCCGATGTACGGCCCGAACGCCTTCGTCGACCAGGTGAACGAGGCGCCGCAGTCGGGCATGCGGTTGTTGAGCTCGCGGTACGCGTACGCGGTGAGGAACATCGGGATGAACCCGACGATGAGGATCGCCGGAACCTTGGCGGCGACGGCGGCCACCATGAGACCGATGCTGGCGGTGAGCGTATAGCCGGGCGCGACGGTCGAGATACCCAGAACGGCGCCGGTCACCGTCCCGATGCGACCGGACGCGAGGCCCTTCTCGCGGATGTCCCCGCTCGTCGGAGGTGTGGAAACTGTGGTCATTTCTCGTACTCCCGCGGAACGACGACCACTGGGACACGGAGAACGCGGAGCATCCGGGCAGCGGTCGAGCCCAGGAACAATCGGCGGGGTTGAGCCAGGCGGCTCGATCCGACGAGGATCACGTCGCCGTCGTGCCAGTCGAGCCGAGTGACGGCGTCTTCGATGATCGCTCACTCGGCGACCACGGAGGTGACATCGACATTCGCGGGCAACGAAGCCTTCGCTTCTTCGACGTACCGCTGCGCGTGATCGACGGCAGCGGACCCGCGGCCCTCGTCGAGCGCCACCAACGACACCAAACGCAACGGCACACCGGCGCGCGCCGTCGCCTCGATCGCAGTCCGGAACACTTCGGCAGCGCCGGGACGAGAACCGATCGCGCACGTCACCTCCCGAACGCGCGGGGCAATGACATGGCGGGCTCCCCGCGGTGAGAGAACCACCGGAACGGGCGACGCGTGCAGAAGTTCGTTGACGACGGCACCCAAGGACAGGCTGCCGATGATCCCGCGACCGCTGCCACCGACCACGATCGCGCTGACGGCCAGCTTCTCGGCGAGTTCGATGAGTCCCTCAGCGAACGACTCATGCGCGACGACGTGCGTGTTCACCGGAATGTAGGTGATGGTGGCGGCCGCTTCCGCGAGCCACCGTTCGGCTTGGTGCCAGACATGCTCGTGGTAGCCGCCGGACGGCGCCAGCGCATCTGAGATGACGTCCTCGGGCACGATCATCGCCAGGTCGATCGAGGCGTCGATCGTGCGCGCGATCATTGTCGCGACGGCGACGGCGTCTGCGCCGCCTTTCGTCGCGAGGTATCCGACGAGTAATCGCATCAGTGGCACCCGTGTTCGTGTGTGGGCGCCGAACGTACCGGCTCCTCGACGTTCGTGTGGCAGTGCTTCTTCGGCTGCGGTCGCACGTCGAGCGAGGGATTGCGATCGAAGAAACCGACTGGCTTGAGCCAGAAGTTGATCGTGTCCACCGGCATGATCGGCCAGTCCTCCGGCCGGGTGATGTGGTGGATGCCGAACGTGTACCAGAGCACGACATCGGTGTTGTCGATCGACCGATTGGCCGCGGTCCATTCGGGCAGACCGTGGTCGACCGAGCTCTGGACGACGAACTCCCCCGCCGGCCACTGCTCGTCCGGACTGTTCGGCGTGACCCACACCGTGTGCTCGATTGCCTTGCAACGCTGGAACACCGGCGAATTCGGGTCGAACATCGCGGGGAATGCCGCGCCCGGGACCAGCTTGTACGACGGGTTGAGGCCGATGCCGGTCTTGACGTTGGTGTTGACGACCTTCCATGCGCGCTGCGTCTGGTAGTTCATGTCCTGCTTGCCCTCCTCCTCGGTGAGCAGCGGAGTGTTCTTCTGGCGCAGCGATAGGCCGAACGGGTTGTCCGGGCCCATCGGAACCATCTCGGTTTCGGTGGCGTAGACCGTGTTCTCGGTGCCGTCGACGTCGAGGTCCATGCGGGCCACGATGAAATGCTGGTGGAACGGTGCGTAGGTGCGGTTGTCCACGAGCGAACCGTGCGGGTGCGAGCCGCCCTCCGGGAAGTGCGTGACGACCATGATGCCGGTCGCGCGGACCTCACACTCGATGTTGCCGTCCTCGTAGAACCGCCAGTACGTCAGGTACTCGTAGTTGGCGACCGTCACGTGGAATGAGACGACCAGCCGTCGCGCACGGCGAACCTCGGTCGTGCCGTTGCCGTCGACGTGCTTCCAGCCGACCGCGTTGTCCTCCTCGTGGATGCACACGGCGTTCTTGATCGTGTACGGCTCGCCCTTGCTGTCATGCAGTGTGGCGTCGAGGTAGCGAATCTCGCCGAGGCAGTCACAGCCGAGTTCGAGAGACGTCGTCATGAAGCCGAGTCCCCACTCGCCGATGTCGAACGCGGTCCGCCGGTAGTGGTCGAAGGCCTGGTCGCGGTAGGGAACCATCATCTCGGCGAACGACAACTTGTTTGCGATCGAGCGCACGTTGCCGTGGTCGTTGTAGGTGATCGCGTGCAGCGTCATGCCCTCGCGATAGTTGAAGCCGACGCGCAGCGACCAGTTCTGCCACTCGAGTTTGTTTCCGGTCAGCGTGAAAGAGGGTCCTTCGGACTGCGTGATGTCGAGAGGCTTGAGCGGTTCCCGCTGGCTCGAGTCCCAGATCCGCTGCGGGACGTGCCGCGGCACGTACTCCCCCATGATCTCGGGCTTCTCCACACTGAACTCGTCCTCGATCTCGAGGAGTTCCATCGAGTTCATGTCGATGATTGCTTTGAGCCCGTTGACCGGGCCGGCGTAGGGATTGGCCCCTTCTGCGGCCCGGACCCAGATGTCGGCCCAGCCCAGCCGACGATTGCGGAACTTTTCGGGCATGACCGCTTCGCCGTACGTCCAGGTATCGAAGAACACCAGGGCGAGGTTCGTGATGCCGCGCTTGGCAAGGGCTGCCGCGAGGTCCGGGTTCTGACGAAGTGCCTCGTCGGCTTCGTGCCATTCGTCGAGCGTGAAGTTCGGCTGCACGCCCGGGATGTGGTCCCACGACTCCACGGTCTTGCTGGTCAGCGATACGACGGACTTGTAGGTGGCATTCCGGGTCCGGTCGATGACCGTGGCGACCGCCTTGCGCGCGGGGACCGTGCCATCGGCATCGAAGGCGGCCACCTCAGCCTTGGCCGGTTCGACGAGGGCGATCGCCGCGTAGCGCCAGCCGTCGCCGACGTTGTACTCGTTCTTCAGAAGCGTTGCGACCGACTTGAACTCGTCGGCGTTCAGCGGGTCGAGCGGGTGAAAAGTGTTCATTTCTCGGAGGTCCTTGCGGGTTAGGAGTGGGCGCTCATGACGTGCTTGATGCGGGTGTAGTCCTCGAGTCCGTACGCGGACAGGTCCTTGCCGTACCCGGACTGCTTGAACCCGCCGTGCGGCATTTCCGCGACGAGCGGGATGTGGCAGTTGACCCACACGGCACCGAAGTCGAGAACGCGGGTCATGCGCTCGGCGGCGCGGTGATCGTTGGTCCACACGCTCGCGGCGAGCGCGTAGTCAACGCCGTTGGCCATGGCGACGGCGTCGGATTCGTCGGCGAACGACTGCACCGTAAGGATCGGCCCGAAGGTCTCTTCCTGGACGATCGGATCGTCCTGGTGCACGCCCGTGATCACCGTCGGTTCGAAGTAGAAGCCCTGATCCGAAGCCCGCTTTCCGCCCGTCACGACGGTCGCGTGCGGCGGTAGTGCGGCGATCTTTTCCGTGACGGTCGCGAAGTGGCGGACGTTGTTGAGCGGCCCGAAAAACGCGTCCGCGTCGTCCGGCCGGCCGGGGCGCAGGGCGGCCGCCTGTTCGACGAGAGCATCGACGAGGGCGTCGTGGATCGACTCGTGGACGATGACCCGCGTCGCCGCCGTGCAGTCCTGGCCGCCGTTGAAGAATGCGGCCTGGGCAATGCCCTCGGCCGCGGACTTGATGTCCACATCGGCAAAGACGACGCAGGGCGCCTTCCCGCCGAGCTCGAGGTGTGCGCGCTTGACCTGCGCGGCAGCAGCCTGAGCAACCGCGACCCCGGCACGTACGGAGCCGGTGATGGCAACCATGCCGAGTCCCGGATGCGACACCAGGGCGGCTCCCGTCGATCCATCGCCGAGCACGACGTTGAAGACGCCGTCGGGCAGGATGCCCTGCGTCAGTTTCGCGAGTACGAGGGTGCTCTCCGGTGTGGTGTCACTGGGCTTGAGCACGACGGTGTTGCCGGCGGCCAGCGCCGGCCCGATCTTCCAGATGGCCATCATGAACGGGTAGTTCCAGGGCGTGACCTGTCCGATGACTCCGATCGGCTCGCGACGCACGTACGACGTGAAGCCCTCCATGTACTCGCCCGCAGACTTGCCTTCGAGCAGTCGCGCGGCGCCGGCGAAGAACCGCAGGTGGTCTGCGCCGGTGACGACCTCCTCCGCGGCGATCATGGCTTTGAGCTGACCGGTGTTGCGGCTTTGGGCTTCGACGATCTCGTCCGCGTGAGCCTCGATCGCGTCTGCCAGCTTGAGCAGCGCGCTCTGGCGTTCACGCGGGGTCGTGACGCCCCAGGTCCGGAAAGCCGTGGTGGCGGCAGCGACAGCGGCGTCGATGTCGGCGGCGCCCGAGATCGGCGTCGTGCCCACCTCCGATTCATCGACCGGACTGATGAGCGGAAGCGTGGCGGTGGCAGTGGAATCGGTGAACTGTCCGTTGATGAAGTTCTGCAGGAGCGGCTGCATCGTTATCGACCTTCGAGGGGTGGTGTATGACGTGGGTTCCGCGTAGAGTGAGCGGCGTCACGCTTCTAAACATAAAACATTGTAGGTTTTAGGTAAAGAGGCAATTTCGAAGGATTTGTCAGTTAAGGTGACCACCATGAACACGGGACCGGGCCCCTCGCGCAGCCTCGCGGCGGTGTTCACCCCGGTCCGTACAGTCGGCCTCGTCGACGAGATCTGTGAGCGGATCGAATCCGCTATCGAATCCGGAATCCTCACCGGCGGCCAGCGCCTCCCCAACGAAACCGAACTCGCCGCCTCGCTCGGGGTCTCTGCCATGACAGCGCGCGAGGCTTTGGCCCGTCTGCGCGCCCGCGGCATCGTCACCACGACCCGCGGCCGCAGTGGCGGCAGCTTCATCGCCGACGATGCCCCGGCTTTGCTCGGGGACTTGAAACGCCGGCCCGCAGATGCCACGCGCATCGAACTCGAAGACCTGAGCCTGCACCTCCAGTCGATTGCGCAGGCATGTGCCGCCTCTGCCACCCAGCGATCGAGCCAGGCCGACGTTGCCACCCTCCGGGCCTACCTCCACGAAACCGAAACCGACCCGCGCCAGTGGCGCCTTGCCGAGACCGAGTTCCTTCTCGAGGTCGCTGCGGTCGCCCGCTCCGCACGACTGACCCGGGAGATGCTCCGGCTCCAGACCGAACTCGCCGCACTGCTGCCGACACCGCCGCACGATCCCGAATACCGGGCCCGCCTCCTCGACCTTCGGCAAGCTGTCGTCGATGCGATCGAGGCGCACGATCGAGGCGCTGCGGCGACGCACATCCGCACCCTCGTAGCCGCCCCGATCGCCCACGCGATCGCGACCAGCAGCCGCCCCGTCAGCCTCAGCCCCGAATCCGCGGTCGCCGCCATCGCCGCATACTTCGCGGCGATCGAAAAGCAGCTGGATTCCTGGGCGCAGTCATTGGGGCCGCGGCTGACCCCGCACGGGCCTGCGCTGACTGGGACGGTCATCGATCGGATCGTCAAGCCCGATGTCGAGCGACTCCTCAGCGAGGACGAATTGGGGCTCATGGGAGCCGGCTTCGTCGCGAACGTCGGGGTCGTCGGTCCAGCCCGCACACATTTCGCGTGGTGGCAAGGAACCGAACTGGATCGCGCCGACGTGCTCGCCAACATCAGCACCCACTCGCAGACGCGCTACCTCCGGGCCGAGTGGTTCCGGACACCGCTGAGCACCGGCCAGCTGGAAATCACCGGACCGTACGTCGACCTACTGTGCACCGACGAGTACATCGTCACGTTCACCGAGCCGGTCCGCTGGCCACATCAACCGACCATCGTCGGCGTCGCCGGCATGGACTTCACGCTCGCGACATTGGAAGCTCGCACACTGTCCAGCCTGCGCCAGATCGGCAACGCCACGCTCATCAACAGCGAGGGCCGCGCGGTTGTCTCATCGGACCCGGAGGTGCGCTCTGGCGACCTCATCGCGAACCTCGACAGCCACCAACGCTGGCCCGCCGGTTCCCGCTTCGCCGTCATCACCCGCTGACCCGAGCGTTCGCTGCGTCACACTTCACCGATAAGCGCGTGTCG
>JAJFUQ010000029.1 GCA_021372355.1 Nocardiaceae bacterium
CGGCGGCATTGCCGGGCTGGGTCGAGTACGCGACGATCCGGAAACCGCCCGCCCGGCGTTCGGTGCCGTTCCACTCGGACACCAAATCGACGGTGTCGCCGTCGGAATAGCCCAGTGCGGCAATGTCTTCGGGATTGACGAAGATGACCCGACGGCCACCTTTCACACCTCGATAGCGATCGTCGAGGCCGTAGATCGTGGTGTTGAACTGGTCGTGGCTGCGCAGCGTCTGGAGGACGAGCCGGCCCTCGGGAGTCGGAACCCAGTGCAGGTCATTGACGGCGAAGTTCGCGCGACCGGTTCCCGTGTGGAATTCACGGCTGTCGCGCGGCGGGTGGGGGAGCAGAAACCCGTCGCGTGACCGCACCCGCCTGTTGTAGTCCTCGAAACCGGGCACGACGTTTTCGATCGAATCCCGGATGAGGTCGTAGTTGCGTGCGAACTGTCCCCATCGCACCGGATGCTCGGGTCCCAGGACCCGTTGTGCCAGTTCGCAGACGATGGCAACCTCGCTGCGCAGTTCCGAACTCGCGGGCGTCAGCCGTCCGGTGGACAGATGCACCATCGACATCGAGTCCTCGACCGAAACATGCTGTTTGACGCCGTCCTGCAGGTCGAGATCGGTGCGGCCCAGGCTCGGCAGAATGAGTGCGGTCTCTCCGGTGATCGTGTGGCTGTGGTTGAGCTTCGTGGACACCTGAACCGTCAGCGCACAGTTCCGCAGCGCCTCCGCAGTGACATCGGAATCCGGGGTGGCCTCGGCGAAGTTACCGCCCATCGCCATGAAGACCTTTACTTTGCCGTCGCGCATCGCGCGGATGGCGTTGACGGTGTCGTACCCATGTGGCCGGGGTGACGAGATCCCGAACTCTTGGTCGAGCGCTGTGAGGAACGCTTCCGGCATCTGCTCGAAGATGCCCATCGTCCGGTCGCCTTGGACATTCGAATGACCACGGACCGGGCACAGTCCGGCTCCGGGCTTCCCGATCATGCCGCGCAGCAGCAGGAGGTTGGTGGCTTCTTCGATCGTGGCGACCGCATGCTCGTGCTGAGTGAGACCCATGGCCCAGCAGATGACGATGCGCTCGGCGGAAGCCATTGCGCCCGCCGCAGATTCGATTTGCGCGAGCGTGAGACCGGTGGCTTCGACGACGGTGCCGAGATCGACCTTCGAGATGTGTTCAGCCCACTCGCCGTAACCCGCGCAATGCTGCTCGATGAACTCGCGGTCTTCAGCGCCGGCCTCGACGAGGAGACGGCCCAGACCTTGGAACAACGCCAGGTCGCCGCCGATGCGAATCTGCAGAAAATCGTCGGCGAGCGGCTGAGCCTGGCCTGCGAGGCCAGTGACCTTCTGGGGGTCGGCGAACGCGAAAAGCCCAGCTTCCGGCAGTGGGTTGATCGCGATGATCCGTGCACCGTTTCGCTTGGCGGCGGCCAGTGTCGTGAGCATTCGTGGATGATTGGTGCCGGGATTCTGGCCGGCGACGATCACCAGATCCGCGGTCTCGACGTCCTCGATCGTGACCGAGCCCTTGCCGATTCCGATCGACGAATTCAGTGCCGTGCCAGACGATTCGTGGCACATGTTCGAGCAGTCGGGCAGATTGTTCGTGCCGAGGCTGCGGGCAAAGAGTTGATAGACGAACGCGGCCTCGTTCGAGGTACGCCCGGACGTGTAGAAGACCGCTTCGTTCGGATCGCAGTCACGCAGATGCTGCGCGATGAGGTCGTAGGCGTCGTCCCAGCTGATGGGTTCGTAGTGTTCGGCTCCGGGCTGACGAACCATCGGGTGGGTGAGCCGACCGCGCTGGCCGAGCCAATAGCCCGTTTGGCGTGCGAGATCTGCAACGGAATGCTCGGCGAAGAACTCTGGTCCGACCCGCTTTGTCGTCGCTTCCTCTGCGACGGCCTTTGCACCGTTCTCGCAGAACTCGGCGTGCCTGCGGTCCTTCGGTTCACCCCACGCGCACCCAGGGCAGTCGAAGCCGTTCGGCTGATTGACGCGGTACAGGGTTCGGGCGGTCCGACGGACTCCCATTTGCCGCAGTGCGCGTCGCATCGTCACCAGTACCGCGGGCAGTCCGGCGGCTTTGGACTTCGGCTTCGTCACTCGCACGCGGGTCATATCCCTATCGTTTCACTGCTTTGCTGCGGTCGGGGTCCCACGGTTGCTCGTTGGCCCTCCGCCTGTCCTTCTCAGCCTGCTGGTCCTTGGCCCAGAACTCCTCGAACGTCTCGTCTTTGTGCCCCTTGCCGCGCCGGGTATTGGGGACCTTGTTCATCGCGGAGGACAGCCATTGTGGCGGCTTGGCGGGTTCCCACTGAGGGACGACGTTGGACAGGTCGTTCATTGTCTTGAGCACGATGAAGACGATGAAGAACCCACGTGTTGCGTCGGTCCACATGACGACCGCCATCCCGATGATGATCGTCATGTGGACGATGATCACGCGCGCCAGATTGCGGTCGACGAGTCGTTCCACGTCAGCGAACGACCAGGTTCGCAACGTCCGTAGGTCGAGGAGAAAGTCACCCAGGAGCAACAGGGTGACGATGCTCGAGCCAACGGTCACTGCGTGCCAGTCGACGGCGACGGTAGGTTCGCCCGTTCCCCGGTTCGACAGCATGACGAGAATGATGCCGAGGAAGAGTCCGTGCGCCGCGGAGAAAATCAGGCTGACCTGCAGGAAACTATGCACGAATGATCCCTGCGACCGCTTGGCGCCTTGACGGCCGCGGTAGGTGAAGTGGCCGCGCATGGGCTTCCAACGCTGTTGCAGCATGATGCGTCCGGCGATGAAGAACGTCGCCGCGATGTTCTCGAACCAGTAGACCGCGAGCAATGTGCCCGAGGTCCAGTCGTCGAAGAACCATCCCGTTGCCGGCACTGCGTTGATGCCGACGAAGGTCAGCGCGTGCAGGATCAGCGTGAACATGGGCACTCCACCTGCGCGTTCGGACGAGGCATGGACCCATCGTTGCATCCAGCGTGGCGAACCGGGCGAAGGGTGCGGCGAGGCGTCCGCGATCGCCGAGTAACTGCAAGGTAGCTACGGCTCGAAAGTTGGGTCATTCAATTCGGACGCCCGAGACATTTCGTTACCTCGAAGAACGTCTCCCGCAGGTGATCATGATCACTGCACTCGCCTTGTCGGCGTGGAGTTTGCTGAACGTATGCTGGCGTCGAAGGTGCGCAGGGTGCCGGTTTGGAAAGGGTGGTTGGCATGGGTATTCAATGGCGTTCTGCGGCATTGCTGGTGGTTGCAGCAGCGGCATTGACGGCTGGTTGTTCGATCGGTGATGGGGGTGTTGCCAACACCGCGAGTGGGTCGGCTGAGGCGCTTGACGGATCGACGACGGCGGCTCCGGTCAGTCCGACACAGGGAGCGGTCCTAGCTGCACAGCCGGTCGGTGACGCGCCGCAGGCGGCCACCGGCAGCATCTCGGTCCGGGTGTGGTGGGGTCTTCACGATCAGGTTCCGATGGAGGGCATGACGGTTCGCGCGAGCCGTATCTCGCCGTGCGATCCCGATAAGGGCTATCTCCCGCCGACCGACGCGTTCATCGACAAGTTCACGGCTGTCACGGACGTGCAGGGTCGTGCGACTTTCACCGGAATTCCGCTCGGGTGCTACTACGTCACCGCCGACGACAATAAGGACTACCAGCTCGCGTCTGGTCCGACGGGAGGCGTTTTCCTTACCGAGTCTGCGCCGAACGCCGAAGCCGGCCTCGAATTCGAGCGCAACATTTCGCGGTGCGACCCTGCCAGCTTCAATATGACGCCGTACTTCAACGCGGCGGTCGTCCAGTACTGCGACGGGTCGTGGGCGATGGTCAACAACGATTCGGCCGGTGACACCGCCCGTCTGCTGCGGTGGAACGAGACAGGCTGGGTCAGTTATGCGGCATTCCCGACGAACGAGTGCCGCTCGAAAGCCGTCGCGGACGGTGTTCCGAGCCAATACTTCAGCAGCTTCGACAAGGACTGCTGATCGAAGCGGATGGGAGTCGAGCAGCCGAACTCGGCTCCCATCCGGCCTGTTCGCCGGTAAGATGAAAAGCGAAGGGCGGTCGTATTTCAGTGTCCCTCATCCACTGAAATCCCGCCCTTCGTCATGTCCTAAGCACCCTAGGGTGGTTAAACCAAACCCTAGGGTGGGATAAATCCCCACCCTTAGTGGTAATTGTCGAAGGAATAAGCCCTAGGTGGTGTTTTCCTACACCCGCCCGCTATTCCATCCCCTTTACTCCGCGACGAGAATCGCTTTTTGAAAAGCAATGTTTTCAAGGAGAAGCGATGATCTTCCACCAGTCCGTCGGGCCGGAGTTCCGGGCACAGTCGCCGCCGTTCAGTCCGGCGTGCATCCCGTGAGATACCGCTGACCAGTGATAACGATGCCGCCGAGATGCGGCAAGAAATAGTGCGAACGGCCGGACCGGGCATGACTCGACGTCAAACTTTCACTTCGGGCCAATTCGCAACAGCAAGACTTATTCAAACCCCTCAGGGAAGTTAGACAGGGGATTGGCCATGAAAGCCAAAACGGTTCAGATGGTCGCATCGGCAGCACTTTCAATCGCCCTTCTGGCGGGCTGCTCAGGAAAGGCGATCGACGGAAAACCGGTCGCCGCTCACCAACCAAAGCCAGATGTTTCACACCTGGCCACCGGGGCCTATCCAAAGCAGCCTCGCAAACTAGGAAATGTCAGCTCGGTCGACGAGGGCCGACTCGTCGAAGCAATCCGGATGGCGGATGGCTTGCCAGACTTGGCAGCGATCGATTCCACTCTCGTTTATCCGTACGTGTGGCAGCCGGAGACAACCTCGGAACTGGTTGCGAGCAATCTCTCGCTGACGGGAGATCCGGTCGCGGAAACCGTGCTCGACAAGTACGGAATGATCGCCGCCTATGTCGCATCGTCGAGCGATCAGCCCGACATGAAGGTCGGACAATCACCACAGCAAGATCCGCGCATCATGCTGCTGACGCTCATCCGCTTTCCCGACGCCAAATCAGCGGCGGGCGCGGCCCGCGACATGGATGAGGCCGACTTTGCGATCAGCCCGGACAATTCCCGGGTCCCGATCACCAAGTACCCGGACGCCCACGGTCACTGGCGCTCGTATGCCCCGAGCATGGCGTTCACACTCGCGCATGGCGACTTCGTGATCCACGTTCTGGTGGGTAATCCCACGACCAACTTCAGCGTCCTGACTGGTCTCATCGAGAAGACCTTTGACACCACGATTCCGCGGATCGACGCCTTCAAGAAGACCGCGGTCAAGGACCTCGGGCGGATACCTCGTGACCCCGACCAACTCCTGGGCCGGACGCAGTATTCGCCTGGTGAAGAGGGTCAGCCGGAGATCTCGTCGGGCTTCATCGTGCTCGGGCCCAACGTGGCAAAGCAGACGCAAGACCCCGGAGAGCGGAAGGCCAACGTCTTCGGCAAGGCGGGCATCGACCGAATTGCGGTGTCGTCCGAGAACAGTTCCTATGTCCTCCGGGCCCGTGACGCCAAGGGTGCATCCACCTACGTCACCGAGAGCATCAAGGTTCGCACCGACATCGCTCGCCCCATCGCGGCTCCGGCCGGCGTACCCGGCGCGAAATGCGTCGAAGGCAAACAAGACGTCTGGACGGAAGACCCCAATCAGCGTTACGCCTGCTACGTCACCTACGACCGCTTCGTCGGAATCGTCTATGGCGGCGACCAAGCAGACGTGAAGCTGCGGGCGGCCGCGCAGTACGCCCTGCTCGTCAACGATCTCTGAGCAGGCAGAGATGGTTCACCACGGACGCACACGGTGCGTCGCCTTCGATCGCTACGTCACGACGCTTGCGAGCGCTGACCACGCGGATGTCACACAACGTGCAGCTGCCCTCCACGCACTGCTTGTCAACCCAACTATGAGTTCGAGGAGATGGTCCAAATGACTATCGTGCCCGGCTCGGTTTTTGCCGGCTATGTCGTAGAACGTCGACTGGGGACCGGTGGGATGGGTTCGGTATATGCCGCTCGCCACCCCCGCCTCCCGCGACGTGTCGCCCTGAAGCTTCTGTCGGAAGGGCTTGGCAGTCGAGCGGAGTTCCGCGCCCGTTTCGAGCGTGAAGCCGAACTCGCCGCTCGTCTGGATCATCCGAATGTGGTCGCGGTGTACGACCGGGGCATCGAGGACGACCACCCGTGGATCGCGATGCAACTCGTCGACGGAATGGATGTCGACCAGCTCATCCAATCGACGCCGCACGCCGTTCCGCCGGCCAGGGCGGTGTTCATTCTCAGCGAGGCCGCGAAGGGGCTCGACCACGCCCACCGGCACGGATTGCTGCATCGCGACATCAAGCCGGCCAACATCCTCGTTGCCGAGGAAGTGGATGACGAGGACAAGGTTCTCGTGACCGACTTCGGGATTGCTCGCGCGCTCGATCAGACTGTTGATCTGACCAGCGCGGGGTCGTCTCCGTCGACGCTGCCCTTCGCCTCACCGGAACAGATCGAGGGAAAGACTCTGGATCACCGCAGCGACATCTATTCGCTGGGATGCACGCTCTACGTCATGCTCACCGGGCGCCGTCCGTTCCCGCGGGAATCGGCACTGGCGGTCATGAATGCGCATCTGTTCGAGCCGCCTCCTCGTCCGACGATGATCAACCCGGCACTTCCGGCCGCGATCGACGCGGTTATCGCAAAGGCCATGGCGAAGAATCCCGCCGACCGGTACGCGACCTGCCGTCAGCTCGCCGCAGCTGCCGCCGAGGCACTCGATGCTCAACCGGCATTGCGATCCGGCCCAGTCCTGGTCGGCGGGTACGGCCAGTTGTCGTCCGATCCGTCGAACCCGACGTACCGGCCCTCCGATCCGGCAGCGCCCACCTTCCTCAACGCGCGACCGTACGGTCTGCCGCCGGCATTCGACCCGACCGAGCGCCGCTCGGACCCCAGTCAATCGACGGCCGGTGCGTTCGCACTTGCCCACACCGTCATTCCGCCGCGGGAGCCTGCGCCGACCCGAAATCGGAGGTGGGGGATTCTCGCCGGCGCGGGTGTGACGGCAGTTGCGCTCGTGGCAGGGACGGGAGTTCTGTTGAACGGTCACACCACGACTACGCAGACGGGCAGATCAGTTCCCGTTGTGGCCGCACCAACGTCGGTGAAACCCGAGGTGCCCGCATGGGGGCCCTTCGACTTCATGGTCAAAGCGTTGCCGGGCTTGATGCCGGCGTCGCCGGATGCGACCAATTACGCGGGGAACAAGTGCGTGCCCATCGATCGCAAGTTCGATGAAACGAACGACTACACAACGGTCGGCGCCATCGGCCGGCTCCGCTGCGGCGAGAAGACGGACACCGCTGCGGAGACGTGGTACGTCCTCGCCTGCAACGCCGACAAGACGCCGTGGGCAGACGTGAACTTCGGTGAGGACGCCGCCGATATTCGGACAGGGCAATGGAAGAGCGACGGCCAATCGGGTTCTGTCACCGTCGCAACGCATTCCGGGGCCAGCCGGGGAATGGCTGCGTTGACGTTCGACAACCCGAGTCGTAGCTTCTGCCAGGTCTGGGTGTACGGCGGCCCGAATACCACGGGCACGCAGGTGTACGACACCTGGTTCCCGACTGCGCCGCTGGGTGATTCTCGAAGCTGAATCGCCACCGACCAGTGCTCCCCGGAGGTAATCCGGGGAGCACTTCTTTGCGTGGGTCGCTGGTTGGCGGCCGAACCTGCAGGGCGCCGAACATGGCAAAAGGCCTGGGTCCGGTTCATCACCGGGCCCAGGCCCTCTCAATTGGTTCGTCTGGCTACGAAGCGGAACTCGACGAGTCAGCCTCCAGTGTGACCGGGTTCGTCGCCATGACCTCGGCGCGCGGCCCGACGGCGAAGTAGGCCTCGAGGTCAGTGACACCGGCCGGGACCGTGATGGAGACGACGATGCACGTCGAACCCGGGCCCTTGGACCACTTGGTCTCGTCGGTGCCGAGAACCTGCGCCTGACCACCGACCACTCCGTCCACCTCGACGGCGGTCGGCATGTCGTTCGGGATTCGCTCTACCTGAAACTCGGCATAGATCCGGCCGCCCGGCTTGACTCCCGTCAGGCTGCTCGCGCCGTTGCAGTTCGCCTCTCCGTCGAGCGACCATCCGGCGGCCTTGACACTCGGGAGAGTGCGCAGCGCGGGGGACGTGTACGACGTGTCCCCGCCAGCGCGGGCGATTCGGATGACTTCCGACGCCATGGAGATCGGTCGGATCATCGACGAACTGAAGGTTGCGACCGATCCTTGCCGGCCGGCCCGGACCGCCGAATTGATGCCGATGAGCTGGCCGTCGGCGTTGATCGACCCACCGCCGGAGTTGCCGGAAGCAAGCCGGACGTCGCTGTCGATCCACGCGCGCGGGGTCTTCGTGAGCGGGTCTGTCTGCAACGTGGAAACGGATCCACGCGTCACGGTGAGCGGGCTCTCGACGGTTGACGGATCGTCGTCGGAAAGTCCGGGATATCCGAGCGCGGTGATGGGATCGCCGGTGTTGAGTTTCGAACTGTCGCCGAGCGGAATCGGCGCTGGGATCTCACCAGCCTTGATCGCAGAGCCGTCGACGTGACCCGTGATCTTCATGACGGCCAGGTCGAGGTAGCCGTCAGACACAATCGTCGTCGCCTTGAACGTGGGTACGGTCGGGCGGTCGTCGGACTGACGGAGCGCGATGCGGTATTCGGTGGCGTTCAGGTCGGTGTGCTCGCGTGAACCTGGCACGTTGGGAGCCGCGACGTGTGCATTCGTGAGAATGAGCCCACTGGAATCAATGATCGATCCCGAACCGTGCCACAGCGGCACACCGTTCGCGTTGTAGGCAATGATCTCGACGGTCGCCTTCTTCGCGGTCTCGAGCAGTGCGGCAGCGGAAACCGGCTGCGACTTGTGGCTGTCCTGGTACAGCACGAACCCGCCGGCACCGCCGATTCCGACGAGAGCTGTCGTCATCAGCGCCATGCCGATCTTCACGCCGTGACTGGTCTTCCGGTTCTTGCGCTTCCGGGTGGCGACCTCCTTCTGCGCGACCGCGGCAGCGACCATGGACGCGAGTTCCACGTGGTAGCCACCGGTCGGATGACCGAGGTAGAGCTCGGTGCGGCCGGTCAGTTTGATGGCTTGGACCTCTTCGCCGTCGATGTACGACCCAGAACTCGACTGGTTGACGAACCACCAGCCGTCCGGCCGCGGTTCGACAGTGGCGTGCGCCCGGGATACGACCGGATTGTTCGCGACGACATCGGAATTCGGATCGCGACCGATCCGGACCGGACGCGTGGCTTCGAAAAGCCGGTCTCCGTTCTTGGTGCTCACCAGGAGCGCGGGGCGGAAGAGGGGCAGTCGGCCGGCCAACGTCTTCTCGAGATCCGGCTCGGCAGGTGGGGCGAACGGAAAGCCCGCCTCGACATCGGGCAGGACGGTGATCGTGGCGTTGACTCCGTGCTCCGGCGGACCGAAGCGGACCTTCGTCGCGGGACCGAGAACGGCTTGCGAGATCGGATGCTCGTCGATCCACGTGCCGTTCGGTCCGCCGAGATCACGAAGAGTCCAGCCTTCGGGTGCCTTCACCAACTCGGCGTGTGTTCGGGAAACCAAGGCGCTGTTCAAAACGACCTCTGAATCGAGATTCCGTCCCAGGCGAACCGGACGTCCACCGTCGAAATTCAAGACTTGCCCGCCGGTCTCGACACGAATCATGCCCATCACCCTCCAATTGCTCGAGTGGTTGGCACCGATCGGTCGGCATATTTCTCCGACTTGTCAATCGATACTCAACTGACGGTAGGAGGGTCCGTGACCAGGAAAAACCCACTCTGGGGTGACGAAACCACCACCTTGGACATTCAGGCTGTGCCGAGGCGCTTCCGGCGCGTCGTTCGTGTCCTGGGCGAACCCCTAGAATCTCTGTCGTGACGCGTGAACTACCCAAAGCCTGGATCCCGGCCGACCGTGAGAACGAGATTTATGAGCGCTGGGTAAAAGCTGGCTACTTCACCGCGGACGTCACCAGCGACAAGCCCCCGTTCTCGATCGTGCTGCCACCGCCGAACGTGACCGGCAGCTTGCACATGGGACACGCTCTCGAGCATGCCGTGATGGATGCGCTCGTCCGCCGTAAGCGCATGCAGGGCTTCGAGACGCTGTGGCTCCCGGGAACCGACCACGCAGGTATCGCGACGCAGACGCTGGTCGAGAAGCAGATCGCCATCGACGGCAAGTCGAAGGAAGACTTCGGCCGCGAGCTCTTCATCGACAAGGTGTGGGACTTCAAGCGCGAGTCCGAGGGCTCGATCAAGGGCCAGATGGCTCGCCTCGGCGACTCGGTCGACTGGACCCGCGACCGTTTCACCATGGACGAAGGCCTATCGCAGGCCGTTCAGACGATCTTCAAGCGGCTTTACGACGCCGGTCTCATCTACCGTGCCGAGCGGCTGGTGAACTGGTCGCCGGTGCTGCAGACCGCGATCTCGGACATCGAGGTCAAGTACGCGGACGTCGAGGGCGAGCTGGTCTCGCTGCGCTACGGCTCGCTCAACGACAACGAACCGCATGTGATCGTCGCGACGACCCGTGTCGAGACGATGCTCGGTGACACGGCGGTCGCGGTCCATCCGGAGGACGCCCGCTACGCGGCGCTGATCGGCACCACTCTCGAACACCCGATCACAGGTCGCCAGATTCCGATCGTCGCCGACGACTACGTCGACCCCAAGTTCGGAACCGGAGCCGTGAAGATCACACCGGCCCATGACCCGAATGACTTCGAGCTCGGCCTGCGGCACAACCTGCCGATGCCGAACATCATGGACACCAAGGGTCGAATCGTCGATACCGGCACCGAATTCGATGGCATGGACCGGTTCGAGGCCCGCGTGAAGGTTCGCGAGCGCCTGGCCGCCGAGGGCCGCGTCGTCGCCGAGAAGCGTCCGTACCTCCACAGTGTCGGCCACTCCGAGCGCACCGGCGAGCCGATCGAGCCGTGCCTGAGCCTGCAGTGGTGGGTCAAGGTCGAGCAGCTTTCGAAGGCCGCCGGCGATGCCGTTCGCAACGGCGACACCGTCATTCACCCCGCCTCGCTCGAACCGCGCTGGTTCGGCTGGGTCGACAACATGCACGACTGGTGCATTTCGCGTCAGCTGTGGTGGGGCCACCGCATCCCGGTCTGGTACGGCCCGAACGGTGAGGTCGAATGCTTCGGACCGGGGGAGACCGCTCCCGAGGGCTGGACACAGGACACTGACGTTCTCGACACCTGGTTCTCGTCCGGGCTGTGGCCGTTCTCGACGATGGGCTGGCCCGACAAGACTCCGGAACTCGAAAAGTTCTACCCGACAAGCGTTCTCGTCACCGGCTACGACATCCTGTTCTTCTGGGTGGCCCGCATGATGATGTTCGGCACGTTCGTTGCGTCCTCCGAGACCGACAGCCCCGGGCCGGTGCCGTTCAAGGACGTGTTCCTCCACGGACTGCTGCGTGACGAGCACGGCAAGAAGATGTCGAAGTCACGCGGCAACGGCATCGACCCGCTCGACTGGGTCGACGAGTACGGCGCCGATGCGACGCGCTTCACCCTCGCCCGCGGAGCGAACCCGGGCGCGGACCTGTCGGTCGGCACACCGCACATCACCGCGTCGCGAAGCTTCGTGACGAAAGTCTTCAACGCCTCGAAGTTCGCGATGATGAATGGCGCACGCGTCGGCGAGCTTCCGGCCGAGTTGACCGACGCCGACAAGTGGATCCTCGGCCGTCTCGAGGAGACGATCGCCGACGTCGACGAGGCGTTCGAGTCCTACAACCTCTCCAAGGCATGCGAGGCGCTCTACCACTTCACGTGGGATGAGGTGTGCGACTGGTACCTCGAACTGGCGAAGGTGCAATTCGGCACCGACTCAGCCGACAACACCCGCGTCGTGCTCGGCAACGTCCTCGACAAGCTCCTTCGACTGCTGCATCCGTTCCTGCCGTTCGTCACTGAGGACCTGTGGACCGCGCTGACCGGCGGCGACACGCTCGTCATCAGCGAATGGCCCAAGACCTCCGGCTTTGCGGCCGGCGAGGCGACGCAGAACATCGAGAATTTCCAGAAGCTCATCACCGAGTTGCGCCGATTCCGCAGCGACCAGGGGTTGAAGGACTCGCAGAAGGTCGCGGCACGTATCACCGGCCTTGGTACCGGGCAACTGCCGCCGCCGATTGCTGCTCTGGCACGCCTCACGGACGCCACGGACACCTTTGCGGCGACGGCGTCGCTCGAGATTCGCCTCAGCTTTGGCACGGTGACGGCGGAAATCGACACGTCCGGCACGGTCGATCTCGTCGCCGAGCGCAAGCGTCTTGAAAAGGACCTTTCGGTGGCCGAGAAGGACCTCGCGCAGACGACGGCCAAGCTCGGCAACCCGGAGTTCCTCTCGAAGGCTCCGGACGCCGTCATCGAGAAGATCAAGGCCCGCAAGCAGGTCGCCGAGGAAGAAGTCGCGCGCATCACCGAGCGTCTGAACGGTCTCAAGTGACGTCACCATCGCCGGTAGAACTAGCCGAATTCGCGCTGGTCGAGGCCGACCTCGACAAGCGTTGGCCCGAGACGAAGATCGAGCCGAGCAAAGCGCGCATCATCGCGCTGCTCGACATGCTCGGTTCGCCTCAATCGGGCTATCCGGCGATTCAGATCGCGGGCACCAACGGCAAGACCTCGGTCGCCCGGTTCATCGACTCGCTGCTGATGGCGTTCAGCCGTCGCACCGGCCGGACGACGAGTCCGCATCTGCAGGTCGCGACGGAGCGCATCAGTGTCGACGGGGCGCCGATCAGCCTGCGTCAGTATGTCGACGCGTATCGCGAGATCCTGCCGTTCGTCGAGCTTGTGGACCAGAAGTCGGCGGCCGCAGGTGGCCCGGCGATGAGCAAGTTCGAGGTGCTGACGGCGATGGCATACACCGTCTTCGCTGAGGCTCCGATCGACGTCGCCGTGGTCGAGACCGGACTCGGCGGCACGTGGGATGCCACGAACGTCGTCGAGGGACAGGTCGCGGTCATCACTCCGATCGGCCTCGATCACGTCGGAATCCTCGGCAACGACCTCGCGTCGATCGCGGGGGAGAAGGCCGGCATCATCAACCCCATGCGGGAGCGTCTGGTCGCGCACGACCCGGTGGCCGTCATCGCCGAGCAGGACCCGGAAGCGATGGAGGTGCTGCTCCGCCGCGCGGTCGAGGTCGACGCCGCCGTCGCGCGTGCCGGTGCGGAGTTCAAGCTGCTCGAACGACGCGTCGCCATCGGTGGACAGGTCGTGACGATCCAAGGACTCGGCGGCGTCTACGAGGACCTGTTCATGCCGGTTCACGGCGAACATCAGGCACAGAACGCCACGCTCGCGCTCGCTGCTGTGGAGGCGTTCTTCGGTGCGGGTCGCGACCGGCAGCTCGACAAAGATCTGGTTCGGTCGGCCTTCGAATCGTTCACGTCTCCGGGCCGGTTGGAACGCGTCCGCACCGCACCTTCGGTCTTCCTCGATGCGGCGCACAATCCGCACGGGGCGCAGGCTCTCGCGAAGACGCTGGCCGACAGCTTCAGCTTCCGGAAGGTCGTCGGCGTCGTCGCGGTCATGGGGGACAAGGACGCGGACGGCATCCTCGAGGCCCTCGAGCCGGTGTTCGACGAACTCGTCGTCACGCAGAACAGCTCGCCGCGCTCGATGGACGCCGATGAACTGCTGAACAAGGCGGTCGCGCGGTTCGGCGACGAACGCGTCACGATGGTGCCGAACCTCGCGGATGCACTCGAACGAGCCATCATCCTTGCCGAGGAAGGCGACGACGAGGCCCCGGGCGGGTCGGGAGTGGTCGTCACCGGCTCGGTCGTGACGGCAGGGGAGGCACGCACGTTGTTCGGAAAGGACCCAGCGTGAGTGAGGAAGCCCAGGGCGAGGGGACGACCGCGGCCCCGGCGCCCACCGACCCGTGGCGGGGCTTTCGCGGAATCTGCGCAGCAACGCTGATCCTCGAGGTCATCGTCGTGCTGCTGGCGCTTCCCGTACTGAGTTTCTTCGGTCGTGGACCGTCTTGGCTGTTCGGCCTCTACATCGGTGTGCTGACGGTCGGTCTGATCCTCGGCGCGGGTCTCCAGCGGCGTAGCTGGGCGATGAAATACAACGTAACTCTGCAGGTACTGATGGTTGCCGGGTTTGTCTTACACTGGACTCTGGGTGTCATGGGCGTTGTCTTTTTGCTGGTGTGGGCATTCATTCTGCGAGTGCGGGCGATCGTGGCCCAGCGCTTCGCGGAAGGCACGCTTACCAGTCAACAAGGTTGACCCGTTACGCTTTTCCGGTGACTGAGCGGACACTGGTACTGATCAAGCCGGATGGTGTGGCCCGGGGCCACATTGGCGACATCATCGCGCGCATCGAGCGCAAGGGGCTGAAGTTTGCTGCCCTGGATTTGCGGGACGTTTCGGCAGAGCTCGCGGGTGAGCACTACGCCGAGCACAAGGAGCGCCCGTTCTACGGCTCGCTCATCGATTTCATCACCTCCGGCCCGGTCGTTGCCGCGGTCGTCGAGGGCCCGCGTGCGGTCGCTGCGTTCCGTCAGCTCGCCGGTGGCACCGACCCGGTCGCAGCTGCCACCCCCGGCACGATCCGTGGCGACTTCGCCCTCGAGGTCGAGCAGAACCTCGTGCACGGTTCGGACTCTCCGGAGTCGGCCGCACGCGAGATCGCGCTCTGGTTCCCAGGTCTCGCCTAATTCCGTCAGCAAATCTGTCCAGGCCCGGTGATCATGGTGATCACCGGGCCCTTGTCTTTGCCTGCGGGTTGTGAACAATCTGTGATGCCAATGGCCGGTGTCGCGCTACCCGTGTGGGATACTGAGACCCGGTTGTCATTCCCGCCCTCCGCTTGAGTCGGCATCGTTACGGTTCTGACGAAGTTCAGGCCGGGCAAGGGCAACCGAATGGACTAGCAATGGTCAGGGCCTCATCTTGGTCTTGGGCGATCATCGCGGGGAACCCGCTGGATGATCGTGCAAACCGCAGCTTCGCAGCTAGTCCGTTCGAGACCGCACAAACCGGGGCGCCCGCCGGGCGCCTTGCACACAGTGAGCACCCTCGCGTGGCCGCGTCGACTTCCCAGCCTGGGAAAGACGCGCCCGGGGGTAGCGAGGAGACTACGTGGCTGACGAACAGCTGCACGACACAACTGAATCTGCTTCTCCGGTGATGGACAAACCGGCTACCGAGGACCCAGTTCTCGGTTCTGACGTGTCCCAGCCGATCGAGCTTCCGGAGCGGATCAGAGTGCATGCCTTAGCAAAACTTCTCGGTGTCACCAGCAAGAAGTTGCTGGGACGCCTCGGCGAGATCGGTGCAGACGCGAAGAGTCCGCAATCGAGCGTCGATCGCACGGTTGCGGTCAACGCCGCCGAATCCTTCGGTGTGCAGGTCGCCGACGGTGCACCGGCTCCCGCCGAGCCGCCGGCCCCAGCGGACGCGCCAGCTGCGCCAGCCGCGCCCGAGGTCCCGGTCTACCAGACGCTGTTCACCAGCCCGGTCGCCGAGCCTGAGCAGCCTGTCATCGAATCCCCGGCCGAGGTCGGCGCACCGGTGTTCATGTCGCCGGACAAGGAGTCGATCGCACCGCCGCGGGCGCCGCGTAAGAGGGCCGCTCCGAAGGCGGCCCAGAAGGCCGAGGTCGTGACCGAAGCCGTCGTCGAGACGGCCGTGGAAGTGACGACCACCGAAGCCCCGACCATCGAGGCTCCGGAGGGCGACGAGTCAGCTTCCGAGGAAGGCGCTGCAGGCGAGAACCAGCAGGGCCCGGGCGGTGGAAACCGCCGCCGTCGCCGCGGTCGTCGTGGTCGTGGTCGAGGCCGCGGCGGTGAGAACGCTGCCGAGGGCGAGGGCGAGGGTGGTTCTGACGAGGGCGAGAACGACGAGCCCGAGTTGGCCGAAGCTCCCGCTACCGACGAGTCGGAAGCCGCCGAGGGTGAGACCTCGGACGGCGCCGAGGGCGCTGAGGGTGCTGAGGACTCCGGCGATGAATCTGACGAGACGAACCCGAACCGTCGCCGGCGTCGTCGCCGTCGCCGCAAGGGCACCGGCGAGGGTGGCGGAGACGAACCCACGTCAGAGGATGACCCGCCGAACACGGTCGTCCACGAGCGCGAGCCGCGTAACAACGAGCCGCGCAACAAGCAGCGCGTCCGCGACGAGGTTCAGGGCATCTCCGGTTCGACCCGTCTCGAGGCGAAGCGTCAACGTCGCCGCGATGGACGCGAGGCCGGACGTCGCCGTCCGCCGATCCTGAGCGAGGCCGAGTTCCTGGCGCGCCGCGAAGCGGTCGACCGCGTGATGGTCGTGCGGGAAAAGGCGTTCCCGGGTCACCCGATGACCACCCAGGTGGCCGTCCTCGAGGACAAGATCCTCGTCGAGCACTTCATCACCAACACCTCGGCCGGGTCGATGGTCGGCAATGTCTATCTCGGCAAGGTGCAGAACGTGCTGCCGAGCATGGAGGCCGCATTCGTCGACATCGGCAAGGGACGCAACGGCGTTCTCTATGCCGGTGAAGTGGACTGGGACGCCGCGGGACTCGGTGGCAAGGAGCGCAAGATCGAGCAGGCGCTCAAGCCCGGCGACAAGGTGCTCGTCCAGGTCAGTAAGGACCCGGTCGGCCACAAGGGCGCGCGTCTGACGACGCAGATCAGCTTTGCTGGTCGCTTCCTCGTATACGTTCCGGGCGGTTCGTCGACCGGGATCAGCCGCAAGCTGCCCGATACCGAGCGCAAGCGTCTCAAGGAGATCCTCCGGGACGTGCTGCCGGACGACGCGGGCGTCATCATCCGTACCGCGTCCGAGGGCGTCAGCGCCGAGGAACTCGCGGGCGATGTCGCGCGTCTGCAGGAGCAGTGGCGCAAGATCGAGGAGCAGGTCGAGGCCGCCGGCGACGGTGAGCTGCCGAAGACGCTCTATGAGGAGCCGGACCTGCTGGTCAAGGTCATCCGCGACCTGTTCAACGAGGACTTCTCCAAGCTTGTCATCGAGGGCGACAAGTCCTGGAAGACCATCGAGTCGTACGTCTCGACGGTCGCGCCGGACCTGATGCCGCGACTCGAACGCTATGAGGCCAACGGCAACGTCGACGTCTTCAATGCGCACCGAATCGATGAGCAGTTGAACAAGGCGCTCGACCGCAAGGTATGGCTGCCGTCCGGTGGAACGCTCGTCATCGACCGCACCGAGGCGATGACCGTCGTCGACGTCAACACCGGAAAGTTCACCGGTACCGGCGGAAACCTCGAAGAGACGGTCACTCGCAACAACCTCGAAGCGGCGGAAGAGATCGTTCGCCAGATGCGCCTGCGCGACATCGGCGGCATCATCATCGTCGACTTCATCGACATGGTTCTCGAGTCGAACCGCGACCTCGTGCTGCGGCGTCTCACCGAGTGCCTGGCGCGCGACCGTACTCGTCACCAGGTATCCGAGGTGACCTCGCTCGGTCTCGTCCAGATGACGCGGAAGAAGCTGGGTACCGGGCTGGTCGAAGCCTTCTCGACGACCTGCGATCACTGCCATGGCCGCGGAATCATCGTTTCGGACATTCCGGTCGAGGTTGCGAGCGCGGAGCCGAAGGGCGACCGCGAACAGCAGCCGCGCCGTAAGCGCAGCCGCGAGCGTGCGCCGCAGACCGAGACTGCGGCCGAGCTCGCGCCGGATGTCGATCCGTCGGTGAAGCGGGCGCACCCCGTGGCTCTCGCCATGGCCGCACATCACCACGAGCACGACGGCGAGCATCCCGAGCACGCTCCGGTCGATGAGGTAGGCGCACCGGTTGAGCCGGAAGCCGTCGTCGTCGAAGAGCCCGCAGTCGAGGTTCAGCCGGAGGTGGTGGAAACGCCGGAACCTGTGGTCGAGGCGGAAACCGAGCCCGTGGTCGAACCCGAGCCGGCTCCGGCCGACGAGGCTCCGGCCGCACCGCGTCCCCGGACGCGTCGCCGCGTGAAGCGGGTGACGGCGTCGCCGGAATCGACGGAACAGGGCGAGGGCTTCGTCTTCAGCGCTCCCGTCGGTGAACCGGCTGCGGCGCAGGCGGTTGCCGTTGTGGTGCCGCAGGTCGCGGTACCGCCGCGCGAGCGTCCGCGTCGCCGGACGGCAGGAAGGCCAGCGGGGCCGCCGCAGGATTAGGGCGGATCGTCGGAACCGCTCAGGCCCAGTTTGATTTTGTCCGGGCGGTTCAACTAACCTTGGTTAGTCGCTGAACAGGCGCCGTTTTGGCTGCCCAGCAAGCTGATTTTCAGCAAACAACAGACCATTCGCGTGGTGATGCTGCGCGAGCGCGGTTAGAGGTCATCCTCTAACGCATGAGAAGTGGAGGGTGACCGGCCGATGGCAACGTACGCAATCGTCAAGACCGGCGGAAAGCAGTACAAGGTCGCGGTCGGTGACCTCGTAAAGGTCGAGAAGTTCGACAACGAGGTTGGTACTGAGGTCTCGCTGACCCCGGTTCTCGTCGTCGACGGCGCGAACCTGACTTCTGACGCTGACAAGCTGGCAAATGTTTCGGTCAAGGCTGAGATCGTCGAGCACACCAAGGGCCCGAAGATTCGCATCCTCAAGTACAAGAACAAGACCGGCTACAAGAAGCGCCAGGGTCACCGTCAGAAGCTGACGGTCCTCAAGGTCACCGGCATCGCCTGAGCTAACCGCCCAAGCTTTTATCGTTAAGGAGTAACGAGAGATGGCACACAAGAAGGGTGCGTCGAGCTCGCGCAACGGTCGTGACTCGAACGCACAGCGACTCGGAGTGAAGCGCTTCGGCGGTCAGTCGGTTCAGGCCGGCGAGATCCTCGTCCGTCAGCGTGGAACTCACTTCCACCCGGGTGTGAACGTCGGCCGTGGTGGCGACGACACCCTGTTCGCGCTCGCAGCGGGTGCGGTCCTGTTCGGCACCAAGCGTGGCCGCAAGACCGTCAACATCGTTGTGCCGGCTGAGGCCTAAGCGTCAACAACCTTCACATCAGGCGGGCCAGGGTTACAGACCCGGCCCGCCTTATGTGTTTTCATCACTAATTCGCACATCGCGAGAAGGAGCGTCAGACGTGGCAAAATTCGTCGATCGCGTTGTGCTGCACGTGACCGCTGGACGCGGCGGAAACGGTTGTTCGTCCATTCACCGTGAGAAGTTCAAGCCGCTCGGCGGCCCCGACGGCGGCAACGGCGGTAACGGCGGCTCGGTCATGCTGGTCGTCGACGACCAGGTGCACACGCTGCTCGACTTCCACTTTCACCCGCACGCCAAAGCCGGCAACGGCAAGCAGGGCGCGGGCAGTAACCGCGATGGCGCCAAGGGCGAGGACCTCGTCCTCAAGGTCCCGGACGGCACCGTTGTTCTCGATCAGAACGGCAACGTCCTCGCCGACCTCGTCGGTGTCGGCGCCACGTTTGCCGCTGCTGCCGGTGGTCGCGGCGGCCTCGGCAACGCGCAGCTTGCCTCGAAGTCTCGCAAGGCTCCGGGATTCGCGCTCCTCGGTGAAGAGGGGGAGGAGCGCGATCTCGTTCTCGAGCTGAAGTCCGTCGCCGACGTCGGACTCGTGGGCTTCCCGTCCGCCGGCAAGTCGTCGCTGGTCTCCGTGCTCTCTGCGGCGAAGCCGAAGATCGCGGACTATCCGTTCACGACCCTCACGCCGAACCTCGGCGTGGTGTCGGCGGGTGAGTCGACCTTCGTCGTCGCCGACGTGCCGGGCCTCATTCCCGGTGCCAGCCAGGGCAAAGGCCTCGGTCTCGAATTCCTCCGTCACCTCGAGCGCTGCGCGGTTCTCGCGCACGTCGTCGACTGCGCGACGCTGGAGCCGGGTCGGGACCCGATTTCGGATATCGACGCCTTGGAAAAGGAACTCGCCGAGTACGAGCCGGCGCTGGCTGCGGATTCGGGCCTCGGTGACCTCGCGGACCGCCCGCGCATCGTCATCCTCAACAAGATCGACATTCCGGATGCCGCCGACATGGCGGAGTTCATCAAGGCCGAGATCGCCCAGCGTGGCTGGCCGGTCTACGAGATCTCCGCGGTGAGCCGGGAAGGCCTGCGGCCCTTGACGTTCGCTCTCGCTGCCATGGTCGCGGAGTTCCGGGAGGCGCACCCGAAGGCAGCTCCCGCGCGGACGATCATCCGTCCGGTTGCCGTTGACGACTCGGGCTTCACGGTCGAGTCCGACCCCGAGATCGACGGTGGCTTCATCATCCGGGGTATCCGTCCGGAGCGTTGGGTCAAGCAGACCGACTTCGAGAACGACGAAGCCGTGGGCTACCTGGCCGACCGTTTGGCGCGCCTCGGTGTCGAGGACAAGCTGCAGAAGCTCGGGGCAGAGCCGGGCTGTGCGGTCACGATCGGCGACATGACGTTCGACTGGGAGCCCCAGATCGGCGCCGGCGTGGACATGCCGATGACGGGTCGCGGAACTGACCTCCGCATGGAGCAGACTGATCGCGTGGGTGCAGCGGAGCGGAAATTGGCGTCGCGGATTCGTCGCGGGTTGGTCGACCCCGACGAACTGGACTGATGGTCGCAGGAGCGCAGCCAGCGGAGCAACCGATGGCTCAGTCTCAAGCGCGCCAGGCGATTGCAAAGGCGCGTCGGGTTGTCGTGAAGGTCGGCTCCGCGTCGATCACCTCGCTTTCCGGCGGGCTCGACCGGGATCGGTTGGATGCTCTGGCGGACGCCGTCGAGGCGCGGATGCGTGCCGGCTCGGATGTGGTTGTCGTGTCGTCCGGTGCGGTTTCCGCTGGTCTGGCTCCGCTCGGCCTGACGAAGCGGCCTAAGGACCTCGCGACGAAGCAGGCCGCCGCGAGTGTCGGTCAACTCGCGCTCGCGCACGCGTGGGGGACGTCGTTCGGCCGCTACGGCCGCACCGTTGGCCAGGTCCTCCTGAGCGCGGACGACTTCGCCCGCCGGGAGAACCACCGCAATGCCCAGCGCACGCTCGACCGTCTGCGTTCGTTGCATGCGGTGGCCGTGGTCAACGAGAACGACACCGTGGCGACGGAGGAAATCCGATTCGGCGACAACGACCGACTGGCTGCGCTCGTGGCGCACCTGGTCGGGGCGGACGCGCTGGTCCTGCTTTCTGACGTCGAGGGGCTGTACGACTCGGACCCTCGCCGCGGCAACGCGACCCTCATCCGCGAAGTCTCGGCGCACGCGGCGCTCGACGAGGTGCAGGCCGGCGACGGCGGCACCCTGGGCACGGGCGGCATGGCCTCGAAACTGTCTGCTGCCCGGCTGGCCGCGGACGCCGGAGTTCCGGTGTTGCTCGCGGCTGCCAGTCGGGCTGGGGAGGCCCTCACCGAAGGGCTCGTGGGTACCGCGTTCGAGGCACGGCCCGTGCGGCTCTCGGCGCGGAAGTTCTGGGTTCGGCACGCTGCCGACGCGCGTGGCGCACTGTTGCTCGATGCCGGTGCGGTCGCTGCGGTGTCACAGCGCAGGCGATCGCTCCTCGCTGCGGGAGTCGTCGGGGTGCGCGGCACGTTCCATGGCGGTGACGTCGTATCGCTCGTTGGCCCCGACGAACGGACGGTTGCGCGCGGCGTCGTCGCGTACGACCGCACCGAACTCGAGGGGATGCTCGGCCGCTCGACAGCGGAACTGCCGTCGGAGTTGCAGCGCCCCGTCGTGCACGCGGACGACCTCGTGGCCCTCTAGGGTCTCACTTGTGTTTCCCGCTCGTCACGAAGTGGCGAGAATCGGACTTCCGTCCTACCCGAGGGAAGCGTCGCTTCATAACCTGGATCGTCGGATAGCTGTTGAATTGCCGAGGTCCAAGGGAGCGACGATGCGGATTCTGTCAAGGGGCGTCCTCGCGTCGGTGCTCGCCGCGGCTGCACTTGCTGTCGTGGGTGCGCCGCCTGCGTTGGCGGCCGACTCCGAGAACGTCATTGTCGTATACAAGGACGGTGTTGACGTTGATCAGAAGACCAACGCACTCGAGCAGGCCAACCAGATCCGCCCGGTGTTTCGCTATCGCTCGGCGGTGCACGGTTTCGCTGCAAAGGTGACGCCAATCGCAAAGGCTCGTCTGTTGGCCGATCGAGATGTCGCATTCGTCAGTCCTGATCGCCAGGTGAACGCTTCGGAAATCGGCGTAGGTTCGGTTTCGGGGGTCGTGCCATCTGCCGCTCCCGATGTGAGCTCCGCATTCTCGCCGGGTGGTGCCTTCGGAAACACCGGAGGTTCGACCAAGGTCGACACCATCCCGAATGGTGTGCTTCGAATCGCAGCCTCTGCACCGGGCAACATTCGAGCGGGGAGCGGGGTCGGAGTCGCGGTTATCGATACGGGCATTTCAACGGGTACAGGCGACCTGAATGTCGGGAACGGTGTCAACTGTGTGCGTCCCGGTTCATCAGCCAGCGACGACAACGGGCACGGCACGCACGTGGCGGGAACGATCGCGGCGACGAAGAACCAGTCGAAGGTTGTTGGCGTTGCTCCTGGAACGAAGCTTTACCCCGTCAAGGTGCTCGACAGCAAAGGAAACGGGTCGTGGTCTCAGGTCATTTGCGGTTTGGATTGGGTCACCGCGAACGCTCAGGTACTCAATATCAGAGTTGCGAACTTGAGCCTCGGCGGTGACGGGCAGTCGGACGACTCGTGTGGGACAACGAACTCGGACGCCCTTCACGCCGCTGTGTGCCGTGTCGTCGGTGCCGGGGTGACACTCGTTGTCGCCGCGGGCAACAGTGGTAAAGACCTTGCGACCGAGTCGCCTGCGTCCTACCCCGAAGTCCTTACGGTTACGGCAATGTCGGACAGTGATGGCAAGCCGGGTGGTGTCGGACGGGCCCCGTCATGTCGCACGGGCGAGGTCGACGATGGGGCAGCCTTATTCTCGAACTACGCGACAGCTGTCCGTGATATGTCACACACAGTGGCGGCTCCCGGCGTTTGTATCGAATCGCTCGCGACGGGCTGGTTCTCCTCGACGAAGGTCCTCTCCGGGACGTCCATGGCAACTCCTCACGTGACCGGCACGGTCGCGTTGTGTGAGTCGCGGGGAACAGTTCCCGGGCCGTGTGCAAATCTCACCCCCGCACAGGTCATCGAGAAGATCCGAGCCGATGCTGCGGGGCAGCCGGTCTCCTTTGGGTTCACCGGGGATCCGCGAAGCTCTGCGCCGGGGCGGTATTACGGATATTTGGTAAGCGCCGGGGTCTACTAACTGCCCGTATTGGAGTAGCGGTCAATCGTGGGTCCTGCGTCTAGCGGACTGTCGCATCGCGCGGCAGGCCGAGCATGCGTTCCCCGATCACGTTGAGCTGCACCTCGCTCGTGCCGCCGTAGATCGTGGTCGCGCGTCCGCCGATGAGTTGCTCCATCGCCTTGTCACTCGGTTCGCCGGGAATCGACACGACGCCGGCCATTCCGAGCTCGGCGACGACGAACTCGGAGATCGCCTGGCCGATCTTCATGCCGAGCAGCTTCCCGACGCTCGACGTGGTGCTTATGTCCGCGCCGGACAGTTGCTTGAGCACCGTGCGCGCCCCGATGAGATCGATCGCCTGGCTCTCGGCGAGCAGTTCGCCGACTCGGTACCGGCCGATGGGCGTCAGCTCGCGCTTGCGTGCGAACGCGAGGAGGTCCTTGTCAGTCGCGTAGGCCTCGAGCTTCTGGCTCAGGGCGACGCGTTCCCCGGCGAGCGTGGTTCGTGCCACGTGCCAGCCGTCGTTGACCTCGCCGACCACGTTGTCGTCGGGAATGAACACGTCATCGAGGAACACCTCGTTGAACAGCGCGGAACCCGTCATCTCGCGGAGTGGTCGCACTGTCACGCCGGGAGTGCTCATGTCGAGCACGAAGTAGGTGATGCCCTGGTGTTTCGGCTTGCTCGGATCGCTGCGGGCGATGAGCATCGCCCAGTCCGCAAATTGTGCGACTGTCGTCCAGATCTTCTGGCCGGTGACCTTCCACCCGCCATCGACCTTGACGGCCTTCGTGGTGAGCGAAGCGAGGTCCGATCCTGCACCCGGCTCGCTGAAAAGCTGGCACCACACGACCTCGCCGCGAAGGGTGGGAACGACGAGATCGTCCTTCTGCTTCTGCGTACCGTGGGCGACGATCGCCTGCACGGCCCACGTTCCCATCAGCAGCTGGGGAAGTTGAATGCCCGCAGTCTTGGTCTCCTCGGCGATGACGATCTGCTCGAGCGGCGCCGCGGATCGGCCGTAGGGCCTCGGCAGATGCGGCTGCACCCAACCGCCATCACCGAGGGCGATGAGCTGCTCGTCTTCGTCGGTGATGCTCGCGATCGGGGCGAGTTCCGCGCGGATCCGGTCCCGAATCGACGCCGACTCCTCCGGCAGTTCGAGCACAACGGGACGGGTCACGCCCGAGAGTGCCTGATCAGCAACGCGGTTCACGCGGTCCTCGCGAGTGCCGAGTACGCCGCGAATGGCGAGAGCACGTCGGTAGTAGAGGTGTGCGTCGTGCTCCCAGGTGAATCCGATTCCGCCGAGGACCTGGATGCAGTCCTCGGCGATGTGTACCGCCGCATCCGGAACGATGACTGCGGCGATGTCGGCCGCGAAGTCGGCAGTGTCGTCCGCGTGGTCGAGCGCGACCGCCGCGTCCCAGAGGGCAGCCCGGGATTGCTCGAGCGCGATGCCCATGGTGGCGCACTTGTGCTTGACACCCTGGAACTGCCCGATCGGTCGACCGAACTGGACCCGCGTCTTGGCGTACTCTGCCGCGGTCGACACACACCACGAGGACACGCCCAGAGCTTCGGCGCCGAGAACCACGGAGGCGATCGAGCGCACGCGATGGTGGGTGATGCCCTCCAGGACGCGGTCCGGACCGATGGTGAGTTCCTCAACCGAAACGCACGCGGACCCACGCAGCACGTCGATGCTGTCCTGGGCCTCGACGTGGATCTGTTCCGCGTCCAACACAACCCATTTGACCTGGCCCTCGAAGTACCCGGCGGCGAGGACGAAGTCCGCGTGCGCCGCACCGATCACCGCGTCGAGGTCGCCGCGGATGACCCAGCCGTCGGCGACCGCCTGCGCGCGCAGTTTCGTGCCGAGCGCGATCGCAGCGGTCGAGGAGCCGTCGAGCAGGCGGGGGAGTGTTTCGATGCCGACCTTCGCGTCGGCGGCGGACAGGACGGCCGCCGCAAGGACGGTCGGGACGAATGGCCCAGGTGCGACCGTTCGGCCCAGCGCCTCGAGTGCGACGGCGAGGGTGAGCAGCCCGGCTCCGTGGCCACCGCGTTCTTCCGCGACCGCCAGACCGATCAGATCCTGGGCGACCAGATCGTCCCAGAATGGTGGGAACTTCGGTGCGGCAGCGGCTTCGACCGCGTCGCGGACGAGTTCGGTGGTGATGGTGTGCTCGGCGAAGGCGCGAACCGACTCAGCGAGCGCGATGTGTTCCTCGGTCAGCCCGAGGCCGAGTTCGTAGGAATTGCGAGCCATGGTGGGTTTCCTCGTCCCTCAGGCGGCGACGAGGTCGGCGAAGGTGGCCAGTGAAGCTTCGAGGTCGCGCTGAGCGTTCTTGGCGACGGCCTTGCCGATCGGTCCGGCGATCATCGCACCGCTGAAGCCGGCGCCGATCACCGCGGTGCAGCCACCGTCTTTGGCCTGAACCTCGAGCGATAGTTCGACGCGGACGCCGGCCATTCCCAGCCCGGACATCGTCAGGCGGTGAGGGATGTCGAGTGCGTCGATCGTCCACTCGATCTTGTTCGCCATTCCCATGACCGACACGATCTCGGTGAATTGGGTGCCGACGTGGAGTTCGGTCGGAATCGCGCTCTTCCACTTCTGGTGGATCGATAGCCACTCGTCCCAGCGCGCGGCGTCAGCGAGCTTGTCCCAGGTCGCCTGCGGGTCGGCGGCGAGGTCGACGGATACCGATACGGATGCCATGAGATTCCCCTAGATTTTCGGCGAAATGTGGTGAGACGAAGTGTCTGAGACATCGTGTCCCACGAAAAGTACATTGGACGTGATGTCCCAGTCAACCGTTGGGTGCGGGGGATTTGTACGTGTCGGGAAGTGCTGCGTGACCGCAGTCGCCAATGCTTCGACCTGTAGAATTGACAGAATGTCGCAGGTGAACGATCCGGACGAGCCCGGAGTGGTCGATGGACGCTCCACCCGTTGGGATGATCACCGGGCCGATCGGCGCGACCGTCTCATGCGGGCAGCGATTGAAATGATCGATGAATTGGGCCCGGATATCGGTGTCCAAGAGATCGCCACGCGCGCCGGAATTCCGCGGTCGGT
Organism: Nocardiaceae bacterium; assembly: GCA_021372355.1. GTDB lineage: Bacteria > Actinomycetota > Actinomycetes > Mycobacteriales > Mycobacteriaceae > Smaragdicoccus. The sequence continues at coordinate 26,316 of JAJFUQ010000029.1, forward strand.
CGTCTACCGGATCTTCAAGGATCGGGACGACCTCGACCGGCAGATCAAAGGCCGCATCATCGAAGACCTCATGGTGGACCTCGCGCCGACGCTGTCGCTCGAGGGAACCATCGGGACGTCGATCAGCCGCGCGGTGAACACGTACGTCGCGTGGATCGTCGCGCACCCGCGCCTGCACCAGTTTGCGGGACGGCGGTCGACGCGCGTTGGCGCGAAGCCGAGTGTGGCGTCACGACAGAAGCGCGACGTCGCCCTCGGCGTGGCCCTGTTGATCGAGACGTTCCTACGTACTCGCGACTCATCCACCGAGTTCGCCGACTCGCTGGCCTTCGGGTTGATCGGCATGGTCGACGCCACGGTCAACCGATGGCTGACGAACCCGGATCGCACGCTGTCTGCCGAGCAGTTGTCGAGGTTCCTCGAGGTGTCGATCTGGCAGATGTTCGAAGGTGTCAGCAAGCGATCCGGTCTCGACATCACGCCCGATACGCCGATCGGGTCACTGGTCCCCGGGCGTTAGACCGCGGCCGTCGCCTTTCGGTCCGGCTCTCCGCGGTAGCGGCTGTTCGGGCCGGCGATACCGAGGAGGCTCCATACCCGGCGCGTGACGGGGTTCAGGAGACCGATTTCCTCGACGAGCGGACGCACGTCCTTGAAGAACCCGGCCAGCACCTCCTGGGAATGTGGCGCCTTCCAGAAAGCCTGGTTGAAGGCTTCGCGGTCCACGCCATGGGCCTTTGCTTCAGTCCAGTCGGGCGCGGCGATCTCGCCGGCGAGCCAGCGCATCGCGATCGGGAACGCGAGGCCCATGAGGGTCTTGCTGACGGGGTCCATCGCGCCGATGTGGTTCTTCAAGAATTCGTGCGCGAACGAGATGTGGCGCGCTTCCTCGGCGATGTGGATCTGCATGCAGCGCAAGACGGCGGGCGGCACGTGGTCACCGGCGCGGATGATCGCCTTCTGGTAGTGATCGATGGGCTCTTCGCCCGCGAGGATGCCGATGAACAGGATCGTGTGGAAGTACCCGCCGGCCAGGCCGATGAGGGGTGACAGCGCGCGGAAATAGGGACGTGGTCCCTTGACGTCGACGCCGATCCGGTTGACCAACTCCTGGAACATCTGGATGTGGTTGCACTCTTCGGTCATCTCGTGCATGCAGTAGCGGAATTCGGCGGAGCCGTTGGGCAGCTTCATCGCGTACTGCATCATGCCGCGGATCAGGACGCTCTCGAATGCTGCGCCGACCTTGATCGAGTTGGCGATCCGCCAGCGGCCGATGCTGATCTGCTCCTCGAGCGGCAGCCCCTGGTACCACTCGGTGGCGCCGAGCGGGTCGACCTCGGGGTGAAGTACCCAACGCGGGTCGTTGGGGTCGATCTGGAGCTCGGGCGAATCCCAATCGATGTCCAGGTAAGGATCGAAATTGCGATTGACCGAACCGTTCGACAGCGTCGCGAGCAACTCGTCGTACTCGGCATCGAACGGGTGGACGGACAGCGTCGTCATTGAGGCCTCCAGTTGACAAACATCCCAGCTTTGTTGCCCGGGCGGACAAGTAACACTGTTTGTCAAAGTAGATTGGACACGGCGTCCAGTCAAGTCTTACTGGTACGCCGTGTCCCAAACGCTGTTCGTGGTCAGCAGAAACGAAACGGTGCTCTCCGGACGCCGTCATCGACAAATATCGACGACGGCGTCCAGGGAGCACCGAACCGTTTTGCGCTGTCAGACCGCCAGTAGGTTGCGACGCTTCAGACGGCTGGGCGCCGGCAGGCGACCTGCGTTGAAGTCCGCGATCAGGTTGTCGACCGTCTCCTTCGAGCACGACTTGTTCGTGCCGATGAATCCCGACGGACCCCGCTTGATCCAGCCGACGACGTACTGGCCGGACACGGCAGTTTCGCCGCGCAGAACCCGACCCTCGTCGTTCGGAATCACGCCGCGGTTGTAGTCGAACGGCAGACCGGCGACCGGTTCCCCGTGGTAGCCCACGGACCGCAGGACGAGTCCCGTTTCGATCGTCTCGGATTCGTCGGTGGCGACAGCCTTCACGGTGCCGTCCTTGACGGTCAGCTTGTTGCGCGTGACCGTGACCGTCTCGACGCGGTCCTCGCCGTGAATCTCGGTCGGAGATGCGAGATAGCGCAGAATGATCCGTCGCCGGGCGTCATCCACGGTGGGGATCTCTGCGGATATTTCTTCAGCCAACTCGAGCTTCTTGAGAAGTCCCGGAGCGAGCTTGCCGTCCTTGCGTGCCCGCTTCGTCGCCGAGTCGAGGACCAGGTCCTTGCCGTCGACCACGATGCGCGCCGAGTGCTTGCGCACCAGGCCCATCAGCTCCGGCAGCGTATAGGCCGCCTGTGCCGGGCCACGACGCCCGAGGATGACGACCTCGCGCACCTTGCTCTCGCGCAATGCGGCGAGCGCGTGCGGGGCAATCGTCGTGTCCGCGAGATCGTCCGGGTTGGCTGTCAGGATGCGGGCGACGTCGAGAGCGACGTTGCCGTTTCCGGCGATGACCACACGTTCGGTCGACAGGTCGAACGAACGGTCCCGGAAGTCCGGGTGGTCGTTGTACCAAGCGACGAACTCGGTCGCAGCGATCGAGCCGGGAAGGTCCTCGCCCGGAATTCCGAGCTTGCGATCCGACGACGCACCCACGGCATAGATCACCGCGTGGTGGGTGGTCGCCAACTCGGCGTGCGTGATGTCCTTGCCGACCTCGACGCCGAGATGGAACCGGAAGCCCTTCTCGGCGGCGATCTTGTCGAACAGGCGGCTCACGCGCTTGGTCGACTGGTGATCGGGTGCGACACCGTGGCGGACGAGTCCATAGGGGCTATCGAGCTTCTCGTAGACGTCGACGCGAACGCGCTTCTGCTTGAGCAGTTCGTCGGCGGCGTACATCGCGGCCGGCCCCGATCCGACGATCGCAACGCGCAATGTGTTGCTGTCGTCGGCCTTCGGGGAAACCGGCGGGATCGCGAGGATGGGCCGCGGACGGTCCGGCTGATTGCGGTAGAACTCCGCATTGATCTCGAGGAACTCGATGTTCTTCTCGGTCAACTTGGTGTGCGGGACGATCGCATCGACGGGGCAGGCATCCACACAGGCACCGCAGTCCACGCAGGACTCCGGGTCGATGTAGACCTGTTCGGCAGTGAGGAAGTCCGGCTCGTCGGGCGTGGGATGGATGACGTTCACCGGGCACGCAAAGACGCACGAGGCGTCGCTGCAGCACGGCTGGGTTACGACGTGGGGCATCTACGCGCTCCTGGTCAACTCGACGACAGTGCCGAGATTCTCGGAGTCGAGGTCTTCCGTGACCGGCGCGGGCTCGCTGCGGTAGCGGGACGGACGGCCGTCGATCCCCAGAACCTTCCACACCAGCTTCGACACTGGGTTGATCAGTCCTGCCTCATGTGCGAGGGCGCGGACGTCGCCGAAAATGCCTTGCAGCGTCGACTTTCCGGTCTCGCCACTCCAGTAGAGCTCGTTGATGACCTCGGCCGGAATGTCGAATTCCTTGCGGAACTGACGCGGCGGCGTGGCGATCATTTCGGCCATGACGCGGAACGTCGCCGGCATGAGCACGGACAGCGCGGCCTTCTTGATGAAGCCCGCTTTCGGAACGTTCAGCTTGATGTACTCATGCGCGAACGAGATGTGACGAGCCTCTTCGGCGACGTGGATCTGCATGACGCGCGTGACCATCGGGTGCATGGTGTCGGCGCCGCGAAGGATTTCCTTCTGCAGGTGGTCGATCGGCTCTTCACCGCCGAGGATCATGACGAAGAACCACTCGGGGAAGAACGAGACGGCCGGCCAGATCGCCATGGTCAGCAATCGGCTGATCGGGTCCATACCGGGAACGTCGGCGCCGATGCGGTTCACCATCTCCTGGAACATCATCGAGTGGTTGCACTCTTCAGCAGACTCGTGCGTGATGTAGCGGAACTCCGGGTTGCCGTTTTCGAGACCGAAGTTGTACTGCATGAACCCGCGGATCAGCAGCTGCTCGAAGTGCAGGCCAACGCGAGCGATGTTGGCCTGACGCCACATTCCGATCGCGATCTGCTTCTCGAGCGGCTGTGCGAGGTACCACGGGTGGCCGCCGAGCGGGTCGGCCTTCGGGAGCACCCAGCGTGCGTCAGTCGGGTCGACAATCCAGTCCGGGTTGTCCCAGTCGATGTCTTTGTAGGCGTCAAAGCTGCGGTGAACCGAGCCTTCGGACAGGGTGCGAAGGCGCTCGTGGTAGGCCTGTTCGGCGGTGATGGTCATTTGTTCTCCCAAAAAGTCTGTGATTGCGGCAGTTATGCGCGGCTGAATTCGAGGACGTCGTCCTTGAGGGACTGGTGACGCAGCAGCGGAATGTCGAGCAGGTAGTTGTCCTGCGCCTTCCACGGCGCCCGCGTGCCCTGGCGCGGCATGAACGCATCGCCGCGCTGGATGTAGCCGGAGCTCAGGGCTCCGCCCATGAGCGAGTACTCGGCCCGGTCGCCGTCCTTCGCATGCGCAACCGCCTGGCTGTAGCCCTTACGGCGCATGAGGTTGAGGAGTCGGCAGACCCACTCGGCAGCGAGATCGGTCTTGAGCGTCCAGGAGGCGTTGGTGTAGCCCAGGACGATCGCGGCGTTCGGCACGCCCTCGACCATGACGCTCTTGTAGAGGACGCGGTCGTGCGTGCTGACGGCTTTGCCGTCGACCTCGACGGTCATGCCGCCGAGGACCTGAATGTTGAGTCCCGTGGCGGTGATGATGATGTCCGCCTCGAGGTGCTTGCCCGACTCGAGTTCGATACCCGTTTCGGTGAACGACTTGATGCGATCGGTTTCGATCGAGGCCTTACCGCTCTTGAGGACCTTGAAGAGGTCGCCGTTCGGAACGACGCACAGGCGCTGGTCCCACGGGTTGTACGACGGCGTGAAGTGACGCATGTCGACGTTCTTGCCGACGCGGCGGCGGATGTCCGCAAGGATGAGCTTCTTCGCGATGCCCGGCTGCGTGCGGCAGAAGTCGTACAGCGCGCGCTGGATCGTGATGTACGACAGACGGCTTGCACGTCGAACCAGGAACTGCGGTACCGGCGTGCGAGACAGGACCGACGACAGCGGGTCGTTGGCCGGCACGGCCATGATGTAGGTGGGCGAACGCTGCAGCATCGTGACGTGCTCGGCGTCGTCGGTCATGTTCGGAACCAGCGTGATCGCGGTCGCGCCACTACCGATGATGACGACCTTCTTACCGGCGTAGTCGAGGTCCTCGGGCCAGTGCTGCGGGTGCACGATCTGACCCTTGAAGTCGGCGGCGCCCGGGAACTCGGGGCTGTAGCCCTGGTCGTAGTTGTAGTAGCCGGTGCAGCCGACCACGAACGACGCCGTGTACGTCTCGGACTCGCCGGTCGACTCGTCGAGTGCCTCGACGGTCCAGCGCGCGTCCGGAGTCGACCACTTGGCCGACAGGACCTTGCGGCCGAAACGAATGTTCTCGAAGACGCCGTATTCCTTGGCGGTGTCCTCGACGTACTGACGGATGCCCGGTCCGTCGGAGAGCACCTTCGTGCCGCCCCAGGGGCGGAAACCGTAGCCGAACGTGTACATGTCCGAGTCGGAGCGGATGCCCGGGTACTTGAACAAGTCCCACGTGCCGCCGACATTGGCGCGGCGCTCGAGGATCGCGTAGCTGAGGTCCGGGCATTCCTTCGTCAGATGGGAAGCCATGCCGACGCCGGCAACTCCGGCGCCGACGATGAGTACGTCAAAGTGCTTCGTCATTGAAGTTTCCTTATCGGTGCAGGTCTAAGCGGCGACGGTGGAGCGCGATTTCGCGCTGTCCGCCAGGACGATGTGGGTGATGAGAGCCGGGGCGTCCGACATGGGCACGTGCCCGCAGTCCTGCAGAGAGACGTGGCTCGCGTTCGGCAGCACCTTCCGGGCGCGGGCCGACTGGATGTACGGCAATACCCGGTCGCGGGTGCCCCACACGACCGTCACCGGGATGTCCGCGGGAATCTCGGCCTCGTACTTGGACGCCTGCTTGATTATCGACTTGAGAGCCGGCCGAGCCTTGCGGAAGCCGTTGAGCATTCCGGACACCTCGGATCGGTCCAGACGCGCTGGGCGCTCCATGAAGATCTTCAGCGCGTTGCGGCCGATCGGGGATTCGACGACAGCGTTGCCCAGCGGTCCGCTGGCCTGTGCGGCCATGACGACGCTGGCGAACAGAACCTCGGTGTAGAGGAACTCGACGCTGCTCGCCCAGAATCCGGCGGGGGAGATGGCTGTGGCACCGCGTACATCGCCGTTCGAAGCAAGTTCGAGTGCGATCCGGCCGCCGAGCGAGTTGCCGACGACGTGCGGCTTGTCGATGCCCAGGGCCTCGAACAATGCCAAGAATTCGGCGCGGAAGACGTCGGCGATGTCCCGACCGTCGAGGTCGAGGGCCGGCGAGTCTCCGTGGCCAGGGAGGTCTACAGCGATGACATCGAAGTAGCGGGCAAGGTGGGGAATCATGTGCGACCACGCCTGACGGTTGTGGCCGATTCCATGAATCAGCACCAGTGGCTCTCCGGCGCCGTGACGCTCGTAGGCCATTAAGTTCTGCGACATTGCAGCTCCCATTGTCCGGTTCGTTGACAAAAGTCATCGATTTGTACTCGGCAGACGCTACCTTGGACTGCCTGTCCAGACAATCCAACACTGGGACTTTGTGTCCCAAACAACAAAAATGAGATCCCCTCGCGTTCGGGCAGAATCGTAGGGGTGAGTAGCGTTGTGGTTCGGGATGACTTGGGCGTGGAGTTTGAGCTGAAAAGGCCTGTCCGGCGGGTTGTTTCGCTCGTTCCGTCGCTCACCGAGGCCGTCGCGGAGACCGACCGTTCGCTGCTGGTCGGCGCAACTGACTGGTGCACGCATCCCGTCCTGGACGTTCCGCGAGTACGTGGAACAAAGAACCCGAATGTGGCTGCCATCACACAGTTGCGACCAGACCTGGTCCTGGCGAACCAGGAAGAGAACCGCGCGATCGATGTTGACCGGCTCCGGGCTCAAGGGGTCGCGGTGTGGGTGACGAAGATCGAATCGGTCGACGCGGCCCTGTCGTCGATGACGAGGCTGTTCGACGAGGTGCTCGGAGTGGGCGAGCCCGAGTGGCTTGCTGCGGCTAAGGCGGTGTGGGCCGGCGTCGTGCCCGAGCCCGTTCGTCGCGTCGTCATTCCGATCTGGCGCGACCCGTGGATGGTGGTCGGCCGGGACACGTTCACCGGAGATCTCGCTCGGCGACTCGGATACGAATGCGTCCACGCGGCGCGAGACGAGCGGTATCCGAAGGTTTCGGAAGCCGACCTCATTGCGGGAATCGACCTCGCCATACTTCCGGACGAGCCGTACGTGTTCACCGAAACCGATGGGCCCGAGGCGTTTCCTGGAGTTCCCGTAGCGCTCGTCGACGGCCGAAGTCTCACCTGGTACGGGCCGTCGCTCGTGAGTGCTCCGCAAAGGATTCAGATTGCGGTGTCTCGAGCTCACACTGAGTGGGGAGGTCGTGAATATGGCAGATGATGCGACGAAGGTTGCGACAGCGTTCCTACAGGCATTCGGTCGGGGCGACGTCGAAGCGATGCGAAACCTGTTGGCGGACGACGTCGTTGCCTACATCACCAACCGAGCCGGAGGCGCCGACCGGGTCGACGGGCGAGATGGTTACCTGGCGCGCGTCGACGCGATGGATCTGCCGGCTGCACAGTTCACTCTGACACTCACGCAGGATCCGGTGACGATCGGATCGGAGCTGGTGCTGATGATGGTGGAAGTTCGAGCCAGTCGCGGCGATCGCAACTTACTCAACTTCGCGGCGATCGTCGTGCGCGTCGTCGATAGCGTCATCACCGAGTGGTGGATGGCGGACGCAAAGCCCGCCGAAAGTGACCGGTTCTGGTTGGACGACTGAGTCAGCCCGGCGTGACGACACCGTTTTCGTAGGCGAAGACGACCGCCTGCGATCGATCTCGCAGACCGAGCTTGCCGAGCACGTTGCTGACGTGCGTCTTCACCGTCTGCTCGCCGACGAACAGGACTTCGGCGATCTCCGCATTCGACCGACCGGTTGCCACCAGTTCGAGCACTTCCTGTTCCCGTGGGGTGAGAGTCTTGAGTGCACCGGGTGGCGACTTGCGTTGGTTCCGGGTGCGCGTCACCTCGGCGATCAACCGCCGGGTCACCGACGGGGCCAACAACGCTTGACCGTCGTGCACGATGCGGACCGCTCGAACGAGTTCCTCTGCGGGAGCGTCCTTGAGCATGAAGCCGGATGCGCCGATCCGCAGTGCTTCGTAGACGTAGTCGTCGATGTCGAACGTGGTCAGCATGAGGACGCGCGTCGCGGGAAGCGCTCGCAGGACAGCCTCGGCCGCTTGCAAGCCGTTCATCACCGGCATGCGTACGTCCATGAGAACGACGTCCGGCCGCAGGCGGGTGATCTCGGAGACTGCAGTCTGCCCGTCCGGCGCGTCGCCGAGAACCGAGATGTCCGACTGCGCGGCGAGAAGAGCGCCGAAACCTTGGCGGACCATGGCCTGGTCATCGGCGATGAAGACGGTTATCGGTGCCACGAGTCCCTTCCTGATCGCCTGGCCAGCCTAAACCGAGATCGGGACCGTCGTCAGCGGGAGGACCGCACGCACGCAGAAGCCGCCATCCGGCCGCGGCACAGCCACGAGCGAGCCGCCGATCGACTGCGCACGCTCCATCATGCCGGTGATGCCGTGACCGAGACCTGCGCCGCCGTGGTCGCGATCGGTGATGCGCGGCCCGTTCTCGACGAGCACGTTCAACACCGGGCCGTCGACCGTCAGCGCCACCGTGATCGAGGCACCCTGCGCATGTCTACTCGCGTTCGCGATCGATTCCTGGACTATCCGATAGGCGGCCAAAGCCGTCGCATCGCTGACGGATTCCGTGGTGACGACCGGTAGGTAGTCGACGTGGATGCCGGCCGCGCGTGTGCCCTCGATCATGTCGTCGATGCTGGCGAGAGTCGGCAGGGGAGCGTGCTGTGCGACCTGGCCCTCCACCCGGAGGACACCGAGCAGGCTTCGGACCTCATTGAGTGCCTCTCGGGCAGCCACCGCGATGCCCTCGAACTCAGCCTTCGCTGGTTCGCTCAGGGCCGGAACCCGGTATTGCGCGGTCTGCGCCTGCACCACGACCAGTGACATCCGGTGGGCGACGATGTCGTGCAGATCGCGGGCGATGCGGGTGCGTTCCTCGAGCACCGTCCGCTTGGCGCGTTCGAGTTCGTTTTCCTCGGTCTGGCTCGCCAGCATGTGGCGAGACTGGAGGACGAGTCGGATGAGCAGGCACACGACGAGCAGCACGGTGAGGCCGGCAATCCAACCGCCGCCACCCGGCGCATGCGCGGAGAACAGGACCGAACTGACTGCCCAGGCCCCGATCGCTTCGGGCAGCGGCTGGCGCAGGTACATGAAGACCGTGCTCACCAGCAGCGAGATGACGAGACAGACCTGCCAGTCGTACTCGTACGGCCCGAACGGCGAATAGAAGACCGGGAACACCAACGCGGTGATCGCGATGATCCCCCAGGCCAGCCGAGTGTTCGCGCCCAGCAGGGCGAGAGGGAGCACGGCGGCGCCGCTGAACACGGGCATCAGCTCGGGCGAGACATGGAAGGTCAGATGCAGAGTCGGCCACGCGATCGACCACATGATGAGCGCCACGACGAGGAAGAACCAGTTCGACACCCGCGACAGATAGGCGCCCAGCGGCGTGCCTTGTAGAGCGCCGCCGTACATGGTGGCGGTGTTGTGGCTCGCTAATTGTTGCAGCGTGCTTTTTGTCCGTCGGATGCGTCTCACACGACCAACCTAGGCGCGGTGCGCCCATGGACGCCCCCTACGTGAGAGGGATATTCGACCCCTACGTGTTGGGGACTCACCGTCCAAGAATCCCCGTTTCAGCCGATCCGGAGCAGTGCACTGTCTTCCTAGCGTCGCCGCCATGGACCGCTTTCGAACTTCGCTTCTGCTCTTCCTCGTTCTGTTCCTCGCGTTCTGGAAGCCGGTCTCAGCGCGTGCTGCCGGCGACGAAGATCCTGCCGGCGCTGCGGCCATACGGGCATTGACCAGCGACGATCCGGTTGCGACTCAGATCGCGGCGGTGCCCGCAGACTTCGGGTACCGGCCCGCCGGAACCCGTTATGCCGTCGATCCCGATGGCGGGTGCAGTTCACCGATCGCGTTGCCGGCGGTGTTCGACGAACCCTGCAAAGCCCACGACCTCGGTTACGACGTTCTTCGGTATGCCGCAGCCAAGGGGCATCCGCTGGGGTCGTGGGCGCGGGACCTCCTCGACCGGACGTTAGAGCGGCGACTTCATGCGGCCTGCGACAGTGTCGATGCGTTGGCGCACGTGACGTGCACCGGTGCAGCGTGGGTCGCCGCGGGTGCGGTCCGGGTGAACTCGTGGCGGCAGCACTCCGGCGTACCCGTCCCGGAGACGGGGGCGGAGATCGTCGAGTCGGTCGCCCGGTCTGTGGTGCAGCGATGATCCGACTGCCTTCCGCGGGTGCGTCGACCGGCTTCGCGGCTGGCGCGGTCGTGGCCTTCTACCCGAATGAGTTCGCCCGCGGCACTCTCACCGAATGCCTCGTGATCTGGATATTCGGAACCATCGGACTGTTGACGACGCGTCGAGCACTGGGATCGTGGTCGGTTTCACGCACCGCCGTGTGCGAGCGGCCGTGGGCCACGCCCGCGCCATCGGACTTCCGATCTCGGGGAGCCTCCTGGTCGGACCGCCCGGTGGCGTTGGTGATCCTGATTCGGCAAGCCTGGTGAACAGCTCCGATCCGGTCGTCACGTGGTCACCGGCAGTGTTGGTCGTTCCGCCGTCCCGGCCGACGGGCTGCGTGATCGAAGGCGGTCGATCGCCGCGTCCAGCGTGGCTCCCGGTCGTGACATTCCTGCAGACTTCTGTAGATCTGCTACTCGCGACCGACAATCCACCCGGTTTCGGGCACCGTTACGACGAGCATCAAGGGGTGGCCCTGCTGGGTCTGCGCGACTGCACCCTGGTCGCGGATCGCACTCGCACGATGTCGCGATGAAGGTGCGGTCATGGGAGTGCTGGTGTCAGAAGCTTCCGTGAACAACCGCTTCGAGCTGCTCGCGAGTCGGTTGGTACGCGCCCAAATGCGTTGCGGACAGCGCCCCGGCGGCCGATGCCCAGCGCAGGGCCTCTTCCGGCCCCAACGTCCAGGTCGCGGCGAGCGCCCCGACGAACGCGTCACCAGCGCCGGTGGTGTCAACTGCCTCGACCTCGAATGCGGGAACCTTCATCTGTCCGTCCGGTCCGCGGTAGACGCAGCCGGCCGCGCCCTTGGTGATGATGACGTGCCGAACCGACTCGAGTAGGTGATCGCCGTAGCGCTGGGCCTCGGGCTCGTTCAGCACGAGAACGTCGATGCAGTCCAGGAGGTCACTCGGAATCGGCTGCACTGGAGACGGATTCAAGAAGACCATGGTGCCGTGCTCGCGGGCTTCCCGGGCAGCGGCGACGCTCGCGGCGATCGGGAGCTCGAGCTGCAACATGAGGATGTCGGCCTTGGCGATCGCGTCCTTCTCGGGCGTCGTCAGCGCGGTGATCGCCGAGTTCGCGTCACCGACGACGATGATCCGGTTCTCGCCGTGCTCGTCGACGACGATGATCGCGACACCGCTTGTCCCGTCGGCCTCGCGCACGAGATCCGCTTCGATGCCGTTGATGAACAGATCGTGGCGTAGTTGTTCGGCGAAGTGATCTTGTCCGACCGCACCCAGGAAGGTGACGATGGCGCCGCATCGGGCCGCGGCGATCGCTTGGTTGGCGCCCTTGCCCCCGCGGTTCATGCGGAAGTGTTGGCCGAGCATCGTTTCACCCGGACGGGGGAGCGCCCGTGCGACCACGGTCAGGTCCATATTGACGCTGCCGAGCACGGTGATCGACGCCGGTCGGGCAGCCTCTGCCCCTGGCGCTGATCGATTTTCGCCGCTGTACACGGTGAACAAGGCTATCCGAGCACGGGCGGCTGTCGTTTCCGGCGAGTAGTTACCCTGTACGTATGACTGCAGTTGTCGCCTCGGAGCACACCACTGACGCGGTTCGCGAAGCCGTTCACGAGGCTGCTCGTCGCGCGCGGGTGGCGTCTCGGGTGCTCGCTCAGCTCACCACGAAGGACAAGGACGACGCGCTGCATGCGGCCGCCGATGCGCTGCTCGCGGCGTCGGCTGACGTTCTCGCGGCCAATGAAGCTGATATTGACGCGGCGCGCGCGAGCGGCACCGGAGAGTCGCTGCTCGATCGCCTGCGCCTGACCCAGGCCCGCGTCGAGGGCATTGCGTCCGGCCTTCGCCAGGTGGCCGGACTCCCGGACCCGGTCGGTACGGTCGTGCAAGGTTCGGTTCGGCCCAATGGTCTTGAGATGCGGCAGGTTCGGGTGCCGATGGGCGTTGTCGGAATGGTCTACGAGGCCCGTCCGAATGTCACGGTTGACGCCTTCGGTCTCGCGCTGAAGTCGGGCAATGCCGCACTGCTGCGCGGGTCGTCCTCGGCTCGGCGGTCGAACGAGGCGCTGGTGGCGGTGCTTCGTCGCGCGCTCGAGGCTCAGGGCCTGCCTGCCGACGCCGTCCAGTTGCTGCCGAGCGAAGACCGATCCAGCGTCATCCACCTCATCCAGGCACGCGGGCTCGTCGACGTCGTCATCCCGCGCGGTGGCGCGGGGCTCATCAACGCCGTCGTCCGGGATGCGCAGGTTCCGACGATCGAGACCGGAACCGGCAACTGCCACGTCTACATCCATTCGGCTGCCGATCTCGACATGGCCGAGAACATCCTCATCAACTCCAAGACCCGTCGTCCGAGCGTGTGCAACACCGCCGAGACGGTCCTGATCGACCAGGCGATCGCGGACGTCGCCGTCCCGCGGATGATCGCCGCGCTCGAGGCGAAGGACGTCACCATTCACGGTGACCTGCCCGGACTGGTTCCGGCGACCGACACCGACTGGGCAGACGAGTACCTTTCGCTCGACATTGCGCTCAAAGTCGTGTCCGGAATCGACGAGGCCATCGATCACATCAACGAGTGGGGGACCGGCCACACCGAGGCGATCGTGACGGGCGACCTCGCGGCCGCGCGGGCCTTCACCTCTCGCGTCGACGCGGCGGCGGTCATGGTCAACGCATCGACGGCATTCACCGACGGCGAGCAGTTCGGATTTGGTGCAGAGATCGGCATCTCTACCCAGAAGCTACATGCGCGTGGTCCGATGGGACTGCCGGAACTCACCACGACCAAGTGGGTCGTGTGGGGTACCGGGCAGACACGTCCCGTCTGAGTTTCAGGGCAGGAGAAACGTGGACAAAGTAGTCCCTCAAGAACGTCCGATCTTCGCTTCCGTCGAAGACGCGGTCACCAAGCTCGGTGCGACCGGCTACCTCGTGAACACCGCGACGGCGACGGCGGTGTTCCTCGCGGATCGGCTCGGCAAGCCGCTGCTCATCGAGGGGCCGGCGGGCGTCGGCAAGACCGAGCTGGCAAAGGCCGTCGCCGAGGTGGCCAAGGCAGAGCTGGTTCGCCTGCAGTGCTACGAAGGCGTCGACGAATCGCGTGCGCTCTATGAGTGGAACCACGCGAAGCAGATCCTGCGTATCCAGACGGCGGCGGCGTCCGGTGGTACGACGTGGGACGAGGCGAAGTCAGATGTCTTCGCCGAGGAGTTCCTGCTGAGCCGCCCGCTTCTCACCGCGATTCGGCGCAAGGACCCCACGGTTCTGCTCATCGACGAAGTCGACAAGGCCGATGTCGAAATCGAGGGTCTCCTGCTCGAGGTTTTGAGCGATTTCTCGGTGACCGTGCCCGAGCTCGGCACGATGCACGCCGTCCGCAAGCCCTTCGTCGTCTTGACGTCGAACGCGACGCGCGAGTTGTCCGAGGCGCTCAAGCGGCGTTGTCTTTTCCTCCACATCGACTTCCCGGACCCCGACCTCGAACTGCGGATCCTCAACCACAAGGTCCCGGAGCTCTCGGAAGAAGTCGCCGAGCATCTCGTGCGCGTGATCGGAGTCCTGCGCGGGATGCAGCTCAAGAAGCTTCCGTCGGTTTCCGAGACCATCGACTGGGGTCGCACGCTGCTCGCCCTCGGCATGAACACCCTGTCGGACGCCGCCGTGAAGTCGACGCTCGGCGTGGTGCTCAAACATCGCAGCGATCAAGACATCGCTGCTCGCGAACTCAAGCTGAACTGATGCTCACCGAGCGGGCCGGCCTTCCCGGGCAGCTGATCTCGTTCGTCACCGAATTGCGCAATCGCAACGTGAACGTCGGGACGGGCGAGACGGTCGACGCGGGCCGGGTGCTCTCGGTGCTCGATCTCTCCGAACGTGACGTCGTCCGAGAGGGCTTGGCGTGCGCCTTGATTCGCCGCCCGATGGACCGCCCGGTGTTCGACGCGCTCTTCGATCTCTGGTTTCCGCCCGCCCTCGGTCAGCGGTCGAGCGATATCGAAATGGATCTGCCCGAAGGCGACGACCGGATGGAGGAGATCCGCGACCTCATCGCGGACTACCTCGTCAAAGATTCACCCGAGATCGATCCGCTGATCAGTGAACTGGTCGGCGAATTCGGCGAGTACCAAAGCGGCTCAGGTGGTTCCGGACCGAACGGCAGTGGCGGGAAGTCGTACTCGGCGTACCAGACGATGCAGGCGATCGCGGCCGACCAGTTACTCTCGAAGCTGATCGACGGGCTATCCCGGCCGGGCGATGCGTCCGCGGAGTTCGGCAACGCGCTCGCGGGGCGCGCCGCGCAGGCGATGGTGGCGAAGTTCCGTAAGAAGGTCGAGGAAGAAGCCCGACGCCGGGTCGCGGAGGTCAAGGGCCGCGAACGCGTCGCGAAGTATTCGGTGCCGAAGAAGCTCGACGAAGTGGTGTTCCTCAACGCCACCGAAGCCGAACTCCAGCAGTTGCAGAGCAGCGTGTCCTCGCTCGGTCGACTGCTGGCCGCGCGGTTGGCGATGCGTCGTCGCCGGGGTGCCCGTGGCACGATCGATCTTCGCCACACGCTGCGGAAATCGCTGTCGACGGGAGGTGTCCCGATCGATCTGGTTCGTAAGAAGCCCCGAATCTCGCGTCCCGAGCTGGTCATTCTGTGCGATGTCTCGGGGTCGGTCGCCGGCTTCAGCCAGTTCACGATGCATCTCGTCGGATCGCTCAGCCGTCAGTTCTCCAAGGTGCGGATCTTTGCGTTCGTCGACGCGATCGACGAGGTCACCGAGCTGTTCACCGCCGACCATGCACCGAGCGAGACCCTGACCCGAATGATGGACGAGCACGAGGTCGTGGCGTGGGGGAACTCGGACTACGGCGAGGTTCTCAAGCAGTTCCGCCGAAGGTTTCCGGACGCCGTGACTGCGCGGAGTTCGCTCATGATCTTGGGTGACGCTCGGACGAACTATCGCAATCCGGAGCTCGACACCTTGCGCGAAATGGTGGCGGTCGCCAAGCACGCGTACTGGCTCAACCCCGAAAACCGCGACTGGTGGGGACAGGGCGACTCGGCTGCGCTCGAATACGAGAAGGTCATCGAGATGTACGAATGCAAGTCCGTGAAGCAGCTCACGGCGTTCGTCGGTGATCTTCTGCCTGCTCGGTGATCTTTAAACATTCTTAGGACGTTCGTTCGTTAGGCTCCTTGCTCATGCGGATTGGCGTGATGGGCGGGACCTTCGATCCCATCCACAATGGGCACCTCGTCGCGGCGAGCGAGGTCGCCAACCGGTTCGAACTCGACGAAGTGATCTTCGTACCGACCGGGCAGCCATGGCAGAAGGCCGATCGGAACGTTAGTTCCGGCGAGGACCGCTATCTGATGACCGTCATCGCGACGGCGTCCAACCCGCGCTTCTCGGTGAGCCGTGTCGATGTCGATCGTGGCAAGCAGACCTACACCGTGGATACCCTGCGCGATCTCCGCGCGACGTATCCGAAGGCCGATCTGTACTTCATCACCGGCGCGGACGCGCTGGCCAACATCCTGTCGTGGCAGAACTGGCAGGACATGTTCGACCTCGCGAAATTCGTCGGCGTCACGCGTCCCGGATACGAACTGAGCATCGACCATCTCGCCGCGCACCTGGAATCACTGCCGGACGGCGCTCTCACATTGATAGAGGTACCGGCTCTCGCGATATCGTCAAGTGACTGTCGAGTGCGCGTGAGCGAGAAGCGGCCGGTTTGGTACCTCGTGCCGGACGGTGTGGTTCAGTACATCGCAAAACGCCGGTTGTATCGCCGCCAAGACCGACGGTGAGAACACTCGAAAGACCTGAGGGAAGGTACACCACGTGACTGCCACGGAAGCCGCGATCGAAGTCGCCCGAATCGCTGCGCGCGCTGCGGACGAGAAGATCGCGACCGACGTCACGATCCTCGACGTGTCGAAACATCTCGTCATCACCGACTGCTTCGTCATCGCGTCGGCTCCGAACGAGCGGCACGTCAACGCGATCGTCGACTTCGTGGAAGAGAAGCTGCGCCAGGCCGGGCACAAACCGGTGCGACGCGAAGGCGAGCGCGATGGTCGTTGGGTCCTTCTCGACTACGTCGACGTCGTCGTTCACGTCCTCCACGGCGAGGAACGCGGCTACTACGGCCTCGAGCGCCTGTGGAAGGACTGCCCGGTCATCGATTGGAACGGAACCGATTCCGAGTGAGCGAGAGGAGCCGGGGAGCATCGCAGCGAGTACCGCAGCGCAGCGAGGAACGCAGCGAGGAGCGGACTCGGCGACGGAGCGAACGGGTAGCTCAGTGAGCTCAGCCGCGGATGTCCGCCGGCTCATTCTTCTCCGGCACGGGCAGACCGAATGGAACGCCAATGACCGGATGCAGGGACAGATCGACACGCATCTGACCCCGCTCGGGCGCGCGCAGGCGGTGGAAGCCGCTCGCGTGATCGCCATGATGAATCCATCGATCATCGTGTCGTCGGACCTGTTGCGGGCGTTCGACACGGCCACGCAGATCGGTCACCTCACGGGCTTGGAGGTGCTGACCGACAAGCGCCTGCGCGAGACCCACCTCGGCGACTGGCAGGCACTCAGTCATTCCGAGGTCGACGCGCAGTTCCCCGGCGCGCGACTCGCGTGGCGCGCCGATCCGACGATGCCGCCTCCCGGCGGTGAGAGCCGCGTTCAGGTCGCACAACGGTCGGTGCCGGTCGTCGAGGAGCTTCTGGCGACGCATCCCGAATGGGCATCCGGTCCGGTGGTGTGCGTCGCGCACGGCGGGTTGATCGCGGCCCTCACCGCGGCGCTTCTCGATCTCCCGGTGCCGAACTGGGCAGTTTTCGGCGGACTCGGAAATGCGAGCTGGGTGCAGTTGAGCCGTCGCGGTGACCATTGGCGTCTCGACGTGTGGAACGCCTCGGCGCGGGTGGCATCCGATGTCCTCTAGGGGAAAGCTCCTCGTCCTCGCCGACTCGTTGGCCTACTACGGTCCCAAGGGCGGCCTGCCCGCTGACGATTCTCGAATCTGGCCGAATCTCGTTGGGCGCGAGTTCGACTGGGATGTCGAGCTCATCGCCCGTATCGGCTGGACCTGCCGGGATGCGTACTGGGCGCTCGTCCAGGACCCGCGCGTCTGGGCCGCGGTTCCGCATGCCTCGGCGGTCGTGATCGCCACCGGTGGCATGGACACGCTCCCGTCGCCGCTTCCGACGGCCTTGCGCGAGCAGATCCGGTACGTCCGGCCGGCCGCTCTGCGCCGGCGGGTTCGTGATGCCTACGGCTGGTTGCAGCCACGGTTGTCGCCCCTCGGCTGGCCGGTGGCGCTTCCGCCGCACGTGAGCGTCGACTATCTCGAACAGATTCGCGGCGCGCTGTCGACCCTTCGACCCGATCTGCCGATCATCGCGACGTTGCCGGCGGTCCACCGGTGTGCTGCCTATGCCAACGTTCATGTCGGCCGCGAGCCGGCCGTCCGCCGGACCACGGAATGGGCTGCTGCGCATGCTGTTCCGTTGGTCGACCTCAAGCCTCCGGTGGAGGGTCACGTCGGCGGCCCAGACGCCAACCCCGATGGAATCCACTGGGGCTGGCAGGGCCACGAGAATGTGGCGCAGGCGATGATCAAGGCGATCTCGGCAATCGAGGCAACCGCGTCATGACGGTCGTCGTGGTGACCGATACGTCGGCGAACATCGACCCGCTGGAGGCCGAGCAGTTCGGGCTCATCATCGTTCCGCTGCACGTCGTCGTTGATGGCGAGGAGTTGCGGGAAGACGTCGACGAAGTTCCGGACGACATTGCCAGGCGCCAGGCGACGACCGCTGCAGCTTCCCCCGGAGAGCTCGAAGTTGCCTATCGGCGGGCACTGGCGGTCAGCGGCGGCAGCGGCGTGGTGGGGATTCATATCTCGAGCGGGCTGTCGGCGACGTTCAACGCAGCCAAACAGGTTGCCAAGCAGTTCGACGGCCAGGTCCGCGTGGTCGATTCGAAAACCGCGGGCCTCGCGGTTGGGTTCGCGGCGCTCGCTGCGGCGCGGGCGGCCCAGTCCGGAGCCGATCTGGATGAAGTGCGAAAGATCGCGCTGGCGACAGCCGAGCGGTCCAAGGCGACCTTCATGGTCGACCGTCTCGACCACCTCCGCCGCGGCGGGCGGATCGGCCCGATCACGTCGTTCGTCGGCAACGCGCTGTCGATGAAACCGGTCCTCGAGGTCCACAACGGGAAGCTTTTCCTGGCTCACAAGGTGCGGACGCAGTCGAAGGCACTGGCGAAACTCATCGACATGACGGTCGATGCCTGTCCATTGGGTGCGCTGGATATCGGTGTGCAGCACGTGGATTCGCCCGGTCAAGCCGCCGACTTGGCGACCACGCTGGCAGAGCGTCTCGACTCGGAACGAGTGCGTATCGCGCACTTCGGGCCGAGCCTGGCCATTCATCTCGGGCCCGGTGCAGTCGCGGTGATCGTGGTGCCGAAGGTCGCCGAGTAGCCGCCTTTACTCGGTCTCGGGCTATCCACAGGTAGCCGTGCGCCCGCGCCTTCTCGGAGCCAGTCGGACAGACGTCGTCGATAGCGTCCCGGATTGTGACGACGACAGAGGACCGCGAACTCACCCGGCGCCGGCTCCGTGGGCTGACCGCTTCATCGCCGACCGGCGAACCCTCGGCGGCTCCATCGCCGGGCAATCCCGATGAGGGGCGTGTTCCGGATTGGCTCGACGCCGAGCCGGAGGAGTCCCCGGCGAAGAGTTGGCTGCCGGAACGACTGCGCACCGCACGCCTCGATCCTGGGCGCCGCGGGACGCTTGCGTTGGCCGGCCTCGGTGCGGTGATCGCGATCGTCGCCGCCGCGCTCGTCATGCGCCAGGCACCTGAGCGAGGCCCGGTCCCGGCGGTCATGCCGGTCTCCGCTGCGGTTGCGTCGAGCACGGCTGTGCCCACGGAGATCGTCGTCAGCGTCGTCGGTTTGGTTCTCGACCCGGGTCTCGTGAAGCTCAAGCCGGGCGCGCGCATCGCCGATGCCATCGAGGTGGCTGGCGGTGCGGCGCGGGGTGCCGACCTCGTCGCGCTCAATCTCGCGCAGCGACTGAACGACGGCGATCAGGTGGTCGTCGGGTCGGCTTCAGGTGGGAGCAACCCCAGCACGGTGCTGTCCGCGGGTGGGTCGTCGGGTTCCGCAGGTCCGGGCGCGAAGGTCAATCTCAACACTGCGACAGAGGCCGAACTCGATGGTCTGCCGGGCGTCGGCCCGGTGACGGCGGCATCGATTGTCGAGTACCGAAAGAAGAACGGCCGCTTCGATTCGGTCGAGCAGCTGGCGCAGATCGAGGGCATCGGCCCGAGTCGGCTGAGCAAGCTACGGGATCTCGTGACGGTATGACCCCGGTCATCGATGGGCGGCTGGTGTTCCCGGCGTTGGCCTCGTGGCTGGTGGCCATCGCGGTGATCACGTGTGGTTGGCGGATCGGGATGATCTGGGCGGCAGTGGGATTGGCGGCCTTGGTGGTCGGCATGGTGGTTTCGCGGGCACGCGAGGCGATTCTCGCAACGATCGTCCTGGCGTTTGCCATCGCCGTTTCCGTGGCCTGGCGCGAGGCCGCGGTGTCGTCGCATTGGCTCCGGACCGCGGAACCGGGTTCACACGTCGAAGTCGTGGTCGAGGTTCGGGACGATCCGAAGCTGTCGGGTGGAACCGTCACCGTAGCGGCCAGCGTGGGGTCGGTCGCTGTCCGCATTCTGGCGACCGGTCGAACATGGCGGGACGTGACGCCAGGGGAGACCGTTCTCGTGCGAGGGACGGTGGTCAAGCCCACGCGCAGCGATCTCACCGCGGGGACGATCCGGGCGAGCGGATCGCCGCGGGTGATTCGAGAGCCGCCCTGGTACCAGCGTTTGGCCGGACACATTCGAGAGCGGTTCGCGGTCGCAGCCTCGGACGCGCTGCCTGCGGACGCGGCCGGTTTGCTTCCCGCGCTGGTGGTGGGGGACATGTCGCACGCACCCGGCGATGTCGTCGACGACATGAAGGCAGCGGGCCTGTCGCATTTGACGAGTGTCAGCGGGGCGAACTTCGCGATTTTGTTGACCGCGGTCCTGGCCGTGGCGCGCATGGTTGCCATCGGCCCGAGGTGGACCGCGGTGTTGTGCGTGGTCGTGCTCGGGTTCTTCGTGGTGCTGGCGCGGCCGTCACCGAGTGTGGTCCGGGCCGCGGCCATGGGCTCGATCGGAGTGCTGGCGCTGGTCATCGGCCGGTCCAAACAGGCATTGCCCGCGCTCGGCGCGGCGATCATCGCGCTGATCGCAATGGATCCCGCTCTCGCTGTGTCGGCGGGCTTTCTGTTGTCGGTCGTGGCAACTGCCGGCCTGATCCTCATCGCACCGGCGTGGAGCGAGTCGCTTCGAGAGAGGGGAGTGCCGCGGTTCATCGCCGAGACCGTCGCGGTCGCGCTGAGTGCCTACCTCGTCACATTGCCGGTCATTGTCGGCCTGACGGGGACGGTGTCGGTCGTCAGTGTGGTCGCGAACGTCCTGGTAGCGGCCGTTGTCGCGCCGGTGACGATCCTCGGTGCGGCGGGCGCGGTTCTCGCGGTCGTGTGGGAGCCGTTGGCGGTGCTGGTCATCCGGCTGACGGGTCCGCCGCTGTGGTGGCTCCTGAGCGTCGCTAGGTGGGCTGCGGGAGTGCCCTGGGCGTCGTTTCCCGTCCCCGACGGCATTGTCGCCGCAGTGGCGGCCGCCATCGTTGCGGCGCTGGTGCTCCTCGGGTTGCGAATACCGATTGTTCGGAAGGTGGCATTCGTGTCGATGCTGGGTTGCCTTGCAGGTCTCTCGGTGGCGCATGCGACGATCGACCAGTGAGTGACTCCCCGCAGGTTCATCTCGTCCTCGGTGACGAGGACTTGTTCGTCGAGCGCGCGGTGAGCAGCGTCGTGGCACAGGCCCGTGCGGGGCAGCCGGATATGCCGGTCGATCGTGTTCGGGCTGGCGATGTCACCCCAGCGGAACTGGCAGAGCTGCTTAGCCCGTCGCTGTTCGCCGATTCCCGGGTCGTCATCCTCGACGACGCCGACGAGGCTGGCAAGGAGGCGGTGGCCGCGATAGAAGAGGTCGTCGCGGATGTTCCGGAAGGCATCTCGCTCGTCATCGTCCACAGCGGCGGCGGCCGAGCGAAGTCGATGGTCGGGACGCTGCAGAAGGCCGGCGCGCAGACCTACGACTGCAAGAAGCTCAAGTGGTCCAACGAGTTCGAGGGATTCGTGCGCAACGAATTCCGCAACCACCGAGTGCGTGTGACCAACGAAATCGCGGCAGCGATCGTCGACGGCGTTGGCACCAACGTCCGCGAACTCGCTGCCGCGGTTTCGCAGCTGCTGTCGGACACCGGTGGCAAGGTCGACGTCGCCGCGGTCCGGAAGTACTACCAGGGCAGCGCTGAGGTCAAGGGATACGACATCGCAGACCGCGTGGTCGAGGGAAACCTGAAGGCTGCCCTCGAAGGACTGCGGTGGGCGATGTACAAGGGCACGCCGCACGTGGTTCTCGCCGACGCCATCGGGGAGGCGATGCACCGTCTCGCACGCACACACGCTGCGGGCCGCGTGAGCGCCGTGAGCCTCGCGTCGACGATCGGCGCACCTCCGAAGGCCGTCGAGCGGCTGCAGAACGAGGCTCGGCATTGGAAGTCGAGCTCGATCGCCGAGGCGCTACAACTCGCTGCGAAACTCAACGGCGACGTCAAGGGCGGGGCATACGACTCCGGCTATGCCCTGGAGTCGGCTGTGCGAAAGATCGTCGCGCTGCGGAGCTGAATCGGCTGCCCTTCCGGGCGGTTCTCAACGATTTCCCTGCACGGTCCGCTCCATGCGCGATTCTGGAATTGAGTTCGATCAGTGGCGCCGAGCCTTGATCGTCAGGCTCACCCGCGACAACTCACCGCCGGAGTATGCGGAACGTGGTTGGGGAGGAACCGTGTCGCGATTGGTTGTCTATGTTGCTGGATTCGGCGAGAAACCCGGTGCCATCGATCCGCTGCTCGATCGGCTGCGCACCGAGCCGGGGTATGGCGCCCAGGAGACCACTTTCTGGCAGTATCCGGATTCGGTACAGCGTTTCACCAGGGGAAACCTGGCAGACCTTTGCCGCAATCTGGCCGAACGTATCGATGCGTATTGGGTCGGAAAGCACAAGCCCGACGACATCGTTCTGATCGGACACAGCCTGGGCGGCCTCATGCTGCGCTACGCGTACCTTCAGGCTCGAATCGGCCTCGACGGACCGAAGTTGGCGTGGGCCGGTGCAGTCTCTCGCATCGTGCTGTTGGCCGCTCAGAACCGCGGGTTCGATCTACGCCGGACATCGTGGTGGATGAATCTGGCCCTGACGTGCCTTGGCCCCGTGCTGCACAGATTTGCCGCCGATGACGTGATCGCGGGTTCGCCGTTCATCACCAACTTGCGAATCCAATGGATTCGCGAATTGGGAGTTCCTGGTCGAAAGGTCCCCATCGTCGTGCAGCTTCGCCCGCAGAACGACGCATCGGTGGACCCGGAAGACAGTCGCGATCTGGAGAAGATTGCCAAGGGCGTTCAGCGTATGGTTCCGCGCGCAACGCACCAAGACATCGTGGCGATCGACCACGTTGACGAGGACTATCCGGGACAGCGCTATGACATCTTGCGATGGGCGATCGTCGAGCCTGCTGAGTCAACGGAGCCGGAGGAGTTGCCTACTGAGGAAGCTGAATGCACCGCGGTGGTATTCGCTCTGCACGGCATTCGATCAGGCAGTGGGGATTGGCCGGGAGGCCTGGAGAAGCACCTGAATGCCGGTCAGTGGAACCTACTTGTCGTGACGCCCTCATACGGACGCTTGTCCGCGTACAGCTTCGCCCTGCCGATCACTCGCCGTCGTAACCTTCGCTGGTTTGCCGATCAATACAGCTACTACCTTGCGCGGCATCCCGACAAGCCGTTCCATTTCGTCGGTCACAGCAACGGCACCTATCTCCTCGGCCAGTCACTGAAGATGATCCAGGGGATGAGGTTCCAACGAGTGTTTCTGGCCGGCAGCGTTCTTCCGCGCGACTTCGACTGGACTCATTTCGCTGACGAAGAGCAGGTGAGCTCGTTGGTGAATGTGTGCGCGAACCACGACAAGCCGGTCGCATGGTTGTGCAGCGGGCTCCGGGGGCTCGGCATGCGCGATATCGGCGTTGGGGGATTCACCGGCTTCGACTCGGTTCCGCACTCGGCACGTCAGATGCGGTATCTGGCGGGTGGACATGGAGCCGCGGTGTCGCCGGATCGCCTGCCCGCCGTGGCGGAATACGTTCAGTCGGGCAAGGTTTCCGACGAGAAGTTGGCGGGGGAGCCATCGACCGCATTTGCGCTCGTATCTCGCAGCGCGGCGTACTTGCTGTGGCTGGGATTGGCCGCACTGGCCGGACTGTATGTGGTCGCCGGCAAGATGTCCGATTACGGTCCGCCGACAGTCCTTGCTGCCTTGGTCGTCACCTTCATCGGCCTGAAAGTGGCCTGACTGTCGGTTAGGGCACGTACGAGCAGTGCGCCGATCCACCCGGCGGCTCCGACGCCACCTCTTTGTCGTTGATCAGAATTCGGCATCCGGGGTCTTCTCCACCGACGACCACGACCTGATAGATCTCCACGTCGCCGGGATCGGGGAATTCTGCGGACCACGGTAGGTCGACGTTCGTCTTGCGGTCCGCCTTGCCGTTCTCGCCGGGGTCCCAGTCGATCGAATAGGCAGTGCCGCTTCCGGACACTTCGAAGCGGACCGTTCCGGTCGGCGCCGTGGACGTCGAGGTTTCGGCCGTCGTCGTGGCTTGCGCGGCGGTCGCGCTCGACGACTCGCCCACGGCAGTCCCGGATTCCTTGCCACAGCCTGCGACAAGCCCAGAAACGGCGGCGAGCGCGGCCAACAACGTCACTGATTGCCTAGCGAACATCGCAACTCCCGAGGTCGGCTGTCTGTCAGCCTAGGCACTCGACAAAAAATCGGGCAGGGTCCGTGGTGGACCCTGCCCGATCGTGAAGCCTGGAATTACGCCTTGTTGAGGGCGGTCGCCATGGCCGACTTCTTGTTCGCAGCCTGGTTGGCGTGGATGACGCCCTTGCTCGCGGCCTTGTCGAGCTTGCGGCTCGCCGACTTGAGCAGGTCGCCGGCCTTGTCGGTCTCGCCAGCGGCGATGGCCTCGCGGAACTGACGGATGGCGGTCTTCAGCGCCGACTTCACCGACTGGTTGCGCTGACGGGCGACCTCGTTGGTGCGGATCCGCTTGATCTGAGACTTAATGTTTGCCACGCGTGCTGTCCTTTGTGTTCCGGCTAGGTGCCGGTCTGCCCGGCGGGTAGGTAAGTGTGCGGCGAGGTGTTAGTCCACGACTCTGCCGACGCATCAGATTACCAGCCGTGATCGATTGCCCCAAACCGTGAGAGTTTGCAGCCGAACTGGTACCGCTGTCGCTCAAATTTTACGTGGCTAAAACAGCGCTGTTTCGTCGCCTGAGGAAGCATGGGTACTCATGAGCACCCGAACCCCTCCCTCTCGAGGTTCGCTCGCGAGCGTCGCCGCCGCTGTATTCGACGGATACAACGAGGCAAAGCACTTCGAGCATGCCTTTGACGAGATGTTCCTTGACGACGGTTCGGTGCGGAAGGCCTACAAAGGCATCTACGACGCTCTCGCACCGTCGGAGCCGGGTGAGCTCGGCGCTCGGGCCGAAGCGCTTGCTCGCGCGTTCGTCGATCAGGGCGTCACGTTCTCGCTGTCCGGACAGGAGCGGCCGTTCCCGCTGGACCTGGTACCGCGCGTGCTGGCCGCTGCGGAGTGGTCGAAGCTCGAGCAGGGCATCAGCCAGCGGGTCCGGGCTCTCGAGATGTTCCTCGCCGACGTCTACGGTGAGCAGCAGATTCTGCGCGATCTGGTGATTCCGAAGCGGCTGGTCACGTCCTGTCAGCACTTCCATCGGGAGGCGGTCGGATTCGCACCGGCCAACGGCGTGCGAATCCACGTCGCGGGTATCGACCTCATTCGCGATGAGGCCGGCGACTTCCGAGTTCTCGAGGACAACCTGCGTTCGCCGTCTGGCGTCTCCTATGTCATGGAGAACCGCCGAACCATGGCGCGCGTGTTCCCGGACCTGTTCACCTCGCACCGAGTCCGGGCGGTTGGTGATTACGCGAGCCACCTTTTGCGCGCACTGCGCAAGTCCGCGGCGTCGAACGTTGCCGACCCGACGGTCGTCGTGCTGACTCCGGGTGTCGCGAACTCGGCGTACTTCGAGCACTCGCTGCTCGCGCGGCAGATGGGAGTCGAGCTCGTCGAGGGTCGCGACCTGTTCTGCCGCGACAACACGGTCTACATGCGGACGACGGCGGGTGAACGCCAGGTCGACGTCATCTACCGCCGAATCGACGACGACTTCCTCGACCCGATGCACTTCCGCCCGGACTCGGTGCTGGGCATCGCCGGCATTCTCAACGCGGCTCGCGCTGGAAACGTGGTCATCTCCAGCGCCGTGGGTAACGGCGTCGGCGACGACAAGCTCACCTACACCTACGTGCCGACGATCATCGAGTACTACCTCGGTGAGAAGCCGCTGCTCCAGAACGTCGACACCTATCGCTGCTGGCTCGAGGAAGAGTGCGAGGAGGTCCTCGACCGGATCAACGAACTCGTCCTCAAACCGGTCGAGGGATCGGGCGGCTACGGAATCGTGTTCGGACCCACGGCATCCCAGAAGGAACTCGACCAGATGGCCCGCAAGATCAGGGCCACTCCGCGGGACTGGATCGCGCAGCCGGTCGTGCAGTTGTCGACCTCGCCGACGCGCGTGGGGGACAAGCTCGTGCCCCGGCACCTCGATCTGCGGCCGTTCGCGGTCAACGACGGCGACAGCGTCTGGGTGCTTCCCGGCGGCCTCACCCGCGTCGCGTTGCGCGAGGGTTCGCTCGTCGTGAACTCGAGCCAGGGCGGCGGAAGCAAGGACACCTGGGTGCTCGCAAGTCCCTTCGTGAGCTCCGAGCGCGAACTCGGCGGCGGTGAATTCGTCGGTGACGCACCAGAAGTCGGCGAGGCAGTACAGGGACCCGAGCTCACGTCATCGCAACAGCAGCAACAGCAACAGCAGCAGCAAGCTCGGATCGAGGAGGTCACCGATGCTCGCACGTAACGCGGAGTCGCTGTACTGGATTGGGCGCTACGTCGAGCGCGCCGACGACACGTCCCGCATCCTCGACGTTGCGGTGCACCAGCTGCTCGAAGACGCGACCGTCGACCCGGACCGCATGTCTCGACAGCTGCTGCGCGTCCTCGGCATCGAGCCGCCGGATGGTGTGCTCGATGTGTGGTCGGTGACCGAGGTCGTCGCCTTCAGCCGGGATCGTGGCGGTTCGATCGTCAACTCGATCACCGCTGCCCGGGAGAACGCTCGCGGTGCTCGCGAGGTGACCTCGACCGAGATGTTCGAGTGCCTCAACACGACCTACAACGCGCTCGGTGATCGGGAGCGTGCCGCCAAGCGTCTCGGACCGCACGAGTTCTTCCGGTTCATCAAAGACCGGGCCGCGATGTTCGCGGGGCTGACGGATTCGACGATGAGCCGCGACGACGGCTACCGATTCCTGCTGCTCGGCCGCTCGATCGAACGAATCGATATGATGGTGCGACTCCTGTTGTCGCGTGCCGGCGACAAGACGTCCTCGCCGGCGTGGGTCACGCTGCTGCGTTCTGCGGGCGGCCACGACAGCTACCTGCGCACTTACCGCGGTGTTCTCGACGCGGCACTGGTGACCGAGTTCATCATGCTCGACCGTCTTTTCCCGAGGTCGGTGTTTCATACCGTGCGCGTTGCCGAGCGCTGCCTGCTCGAACTCGATCAGCGGCCGGCGGGTTGGGTCGGGTCGCGGCACGAGGCGCAGCGCCTGCTCGGTCGGGCGCGTTCGGAACTGGAGTTCATGGGTGAAGGCGAGCTCATGAACGGACTCGCCGACCGGCTCGTCGCTTTGCAGCAGACGTGCCGTGCAGTCGGTGAGTCGATCGCCTTGCAGTACTTCCACGCTGCGCCCTGGGTGGCGTGGGTGGATTCGTCGGCGCGGACCGGCGCATTGGTGGAGGGAGAAGCGTGACCTGGCGTATGCGTGTGGTGCACACGACCGAGTTCGAATACGACCACCCGGTGGTGACGTCGTTCAACGAGGCTCGGGTGACGCCCCGCGGAGACACCCGGCAGAACGTCATCCTGAACCGTGTCGAGACGACTCCCGCGACCCGCGGCTACCGGTACCTCGACTACTGGGGCACCGCAGTGACCGCGTTCGACCTCCACGCCCCGCACCTGCAGCTCGTCGTGACGAGTTCGTCGGTCGTCGAAACGGACCGCAGCTGGGTGCCGGCGGAGTCGGAGGCGTCGTGGGAAGACCTCGCGACCGATGTCGTCGCTGATCGGTACCACGAACTGCTGGTCCCGAGCCGCTACGTGCCCCGCGATCGAAAGCTCACCGCGATCGCGAAGACGCTGATGAAGGGTGCTAACCCGGTTCAGGCCGTCATCGCGGCGGTGAACTGGGTGCATGCCGAGATGGAGTACGAAGCGGGTTCCACGTCGGTGCACACCTCGGCGGTGGAAGCGTGGGCGGACCGCAAGGGGGTTTGCCAGGACTACGCCCATCTGACGCTGGTTCTGTTGCGCACCATGGGAATTCCGTCGCGGTATGTGTCCGGCTACCTGCATCCGAAAAAGTCCGCTGAGATCGGTAAGACCGAAATCGGGGAGAGCCATGCGTGGATCGAGGCCTGGACCGGGTCGTGGTGGGGGCTTGACCCCACGAACAACACCCCGATCACCGAGCAGCACGTGACGGTCGGAACGGGCCGTGACTACTCCGACGTGGCGCCGCTGAAGGGCATCATCTCGGGCGGCGGTACCGCGGATCTGAAGGTGACCGTCGAGGTCACGCGGCTGGGATAGCGGCGGCTGTTTGACCGCAGGTGCGCCGGGTACGCGGCTGTCATGACCTCACCCACTCGTTCCTTGATCGGCCTCAAAGTCGCGATACTCGCCACCGACGGCGTCGAGGAGGTCGAACTCGTCCAACCTCGGGATGTGCTCGCCGCGGCTGGCGCGACGACCGACCTGGTGTCGCTGCACCTCGGCGAGATTCAGGCGATGAATCATGACGTCGAGAAGGGCAACTCCTATCGGGTCGATCAGGTGGTCGCGGACGTCACGCCCGATGACTACGACGCTTTGCTCCTGCCCGGTGGAACGACCAACCCCGACAAGTTGCGTCGCAGCCCAGAAGCCGTCGCCTTCGTGAAGGGCTTCTTCGCCCGCTCGAAGCCGGTCGCCGCGATCTGCCACGGGCCGTGGATGCTCGTCGAGGCGGACGTCGTGCGGGGACGGACCCTCACGAGCTATCCGAGTATTCGGACGGACATCCGGAACGCCGGTGGGGAAGTGACGGACGAGGAAGTGGTCGTGGACGATCAGCTCGTCACGAGCCGCAATCCGCAGGATCTGCCGGCGTTCTGCTCGAAGATCGTCGAGGTTTTCCGGGCTTAGGCAGTTCGCTAGGTCTGACTGACGAACCGGCTCATCGCCGCCAGCGGTACTCGCTCACCAATCGCACCGCGACCTGGTCGAACGCGACCTTCCCAAGCACCGCACCCTCACGTCGAATACCGGCTTCCGGAACGTCGAGCACCCGATCCAGCCGAATCCAGCTCGGTCGACGCTCGGCATCCCATTCGCCCTCGCCGAGGTACATCCAGTTCGGGTCGGCCTCGCGGCGGGGGTTCGACGACAGCATGAGGCCGAGTAGTTTCGGGCCGATCCGGCCGACCACGAGAACCGGGCGGTCCTTGCCCTGAGTGGCATCTTCTTCGAACGTCACCCACGTCCACACGACTTCACCGGGGTCGGCTTTGCCGTCGAGATCGGGGGAGTAAGCGATGCGACGCGCACGCTCCGCAGTCGGTCGCGCATTGGAAGCGACGGGGCGGCCTTGCTTCGTGGGCGGTTTCTGGAGTTGGCCAATGAGCTTCGGGCCCTGCTGGACCACGAAGTTGCCGAGATCACGCCCGAGGGAGCCCCAGTTGATCGCCATAACCTCTGAGGATAGTCACGCACCTGAACTGTGAGATTCTGTATGCACCCCTGTGAGAGAGGTACAGACGATTTCCACGTTCGCCGACACGACGTTCACGGACCCGAGCCTGATCCGGAACTTCTGCATCATCGCGCACATCGACCACGGCAAGTCCACGCTGGCCGACCGGATGCTCCAGCTGACCGGTGTCGTGGCCGAACGTGACATGCGTGCTCAGTACCTGGACCGCATGGATATCGAGCGGGAACGCGGAATCACGATCAAGGCGCAGAACGTCCGACTGCCGTGGACCGTTCGCGAAGGTGAGCACAAGGGCGAGAACTTCGTTCTGCACCTCATCGACACCCCTGGTCACGTCGACTTCACGTATGAGGTCTCGCGTGCCCTGGAGGCTTGTGAAGGCGCGATTCTGCTGGTCGACGTGGCGCAGGGCATCGAGGCGCAGACTCTCGCGAACCTCTACATGGCTCTCGACAAAGGGCTGGAGATCATCCCGGTTCTCAACAAGATCGACCTGCCGGCGGCTGACCCCGAGCGATATGCCGAGGAGATCGGACACATCATCGGCTGCGAACCCGAGGACGTGTTGCGCGTATCCGGCAAGACCGGTGTGGGCGTTCCGGAGTTGCTCGATCACGTGATCCGCAAGGTGCCGCCGCCCGTCGGTGATGCCGATGCGCCGGCGCGCGCCATGATCTTCGACTCGGTTTACGACACCTACCGAGGCGTCGTCACCTATGTCCGCGTGGTCGACGGCAAGCTCTCGCCGCGCGAGAAGATCAAGATGATGTCCACCGGCGCAACGCACGAGTTGCTCGAGATCGGCATTGTCTCGCCGGAACCGAAGGCGACGCAGGGGCTTGGCGTCGGCGAGGTCGGCTATCTGATCACGGGTGTGAAGGACGTTCGGCAGTCGAAGGTAGGTGACACGGTCACCTCGATGCGCAATGGCGCAACGGAGGCTCTGACCGGCTACCGCGAGCCGCGTCCGATGGTCTACTCGGGTCTGTATCCCGTTGATGGCTCCGACTATCCGGTGCTGCGTGAAGCACTCGAGAAGCTTCAGCTGAACGACGCAGCGCTGGTGTGGGAGCCGGAGACGTCGGTTGCTCTGGGCTTCGGATTCCGGTGTGGATTTCTCGGACTCCTGCACATGGAGATCACGCGGGAGCGCCTCGAGCGAGAGTCCAATCTCGATCTGATCAGCACGGCCCCGAACGTGGTCTACCGAGTGGTCGGAGAGGATGGCTCTGATCGAGTCGTCACCAACCCGACGGACTGGCCGTCGGGCAAGATCCGCGAGGTTCACGAGCCGGTCGTCAAGTGCTCGATCCTCACTCCCAGCGAGTACATCGGCACGATCATGGAGCTGTGCCAGTCCCGCCGTGGAGAGCTCGGGGGCATGGACTACCTCTCGGAGACGCGCGTCGAGATGCGCTACACGCTGCCGATGGGCGAGATCATCTTCGACTTCTTCGACTCGCTGAAGTCGCGCACCAAGGGTTATGCCTCGCTCGACTATGAGGAGTCCGGCGAACAGGTCGCCGATCTCGTCAAGGTCGACATCCTCTTACAGGGTGAGGCAGTCGACGCCTTCTCGGCGATCGTGCACCGCGACTCTGCTGCGGCGTACGGGAACAAGATGACCACGAAGCTGAAGCAGCTCATTCCGCGTCAGCAGTTCGAAGTGCCGATCCAGGCGGCCATCGGCTCGAAGATCATTGCGCGCGAGAACATCAGCGCAATCCGTAAGGATGTCCTCGCCAAGTGCTACGGCGGTGACATCACCCGTAAGCGCAAGCTGCTCGAAAAGCAGAAAGAGGGCAAGAAGCGCATGAAGACGATCGGTCGCGTCGACGTGCCACAGGAGGCCTTCGTCGCGGCGCTGTCGTCCGAGGCGGGTTCGGACAAGCCGAAGAAGTAGCTCGAACCAAAAAGGGGCTCTGTGAGCGCCGTCACGTCGAATAGTGGCGTGGCGATGCTCTCAGAGCCTCTTTTTGGTTGGCACACTGAACGCAGTTCTCGCCGGGCATCAGTCGCGATTCTGGGTCACATCGATGACCAAAGGTGACACGCCGGTGACCTCGCCGACACGCGGACCGCCACCTGTTTGCTTAGACAAAAGTGTGCAAGGAACTAGGCTCGTGACGTTGGTCACGCTAAGTTAGGCGGCGTGCTCTAGCGCAGAACTAGTGGTCGGTGCATCGATGCACCCGGACGACGAGGTTTGTATTGGCTGTCATGAAGGTCTCGGCCGGCGTAGCTGCTGGCTACCTCTTGGCACGTGACGAAAACGTTCACGGCGCCCCCAAGAGTGCAGGCACCAATAACGCTGTCGTCAACGGCATGAAGCGCATTGGTGCAGCCGCTCAACAGGCGGAAGCTGCGCTGCAGCGCGTCGACACGATGGCTGACCACGCGAGCAACGTCATGACCGAGGTTTCGCAGCTGGTAGGCGTTGCCGAGCCCATGTTCCGGGACCTCGACGAGACCCTCGCCATGGCACGCGCCGAACTCAGCGGCCTCACTGACATTCGCGCCAACGTCGACGAAGTTTTCGCCCGCGTCGACCAGATCCTCGGACTCATCGAGTTCTTCCTGACGCCGGCGTTCATGGCACGCCGCAAGATCGAGGAACTGTGCGAGACCCTCGACTGGATTCGTTCCGGTCTGCGTCGACCCAAGCGCCGCACGCCGGCACGTCCCACCCATGTGGCCCAGCTCATTCCGATCACCGAAAGCCGATTGGCCGGCTGACCTGCCAAAACTCGCTGAAACTGCCCGGTACGCACGTGCCGGGCAGTTTGCGTATGTGCGGATCGGGTAGGCCCTGGGAGTGAAGGTTGGGTGCTGTCCAGCGCCGGACAGGCTCACAGATGCACAACCCAATGAGTCGGAATCAACCGACTCGAGAAGGTGATGTGATGTCCGAACAGGACAAGAACAATTCTGAGCACG
This sequence comes from Nocardiaceae bacterium, assembly GCA_021372355.1. GTDB lineage: Bacteria > Actinomycetota > Actinomycetes > Mycobacteriales > Mycobacteriaceae > Smaragdicoccus. The sequence goes on from JAJFUQ010000029.1 coordinate 58,957, forward strand.
ACACCGCCGGAAGCACGCTGAACCGATACGCCAATGCCATTGCGGGCAAGGCGCGGGAGACCGTGGGCGCGGTGATCGCGGACGGCGAGATGATCGCGCGCGGAAAGCTTCGACAGGAAGCGGCGGAAGCCAAGAACGCGTCAGCCCGATCCGATACGCGAATTGCGGCCGAAGAGCGGGCCGCTGCCGAGCAACGTCGTGACTCGATCTATGTCAACCGAGAAACCACAGCCGACGCGGAACGCGAATTCGACAAGAAACAGCGCGAGATCGCCAAGGATGCGACCACTGCCGCTGAGCAGATTGCCGCACAGGAACAACACGCCCTCGAGGAGAAGCTCGAGCGCATCGAGGGTCTTGCGGCGACCAGGATCTGGAAGGTCGCCGAAGAGGCTGATCAGAAGTCGAGCGAAGCCTCCGCTGAGCGTTCGTTTGCGGACGCGGAGTATCGCCGCTTGATTCACGAGGCCGAGATCGCCGAAGAGAACGCCAGGTCGCACCGAGAGGAAGCAGCCATCTATCGCCGCTTCGTCGACAAGGCCACGAAGGGACACTGACATGACACTCGTACAAGACATTTTGGACGCCGAATACCGAATGGTTCGAGCACCTGCAACCTTCGTCGAGCGGAGGGTGATCAGCCGTCTGCCGGAGGAGTCATTGGTGCGATTGGGTGCCGAAGGCGGGCTCGGAGTGATGGATGCCCTCGCTGGACGCGTGACCGGCAACGAGGTCGTTCGTCGGCGCGGGCGGGCGTTGATCGAGGAGGTCAAGTCATCGATTCGCGCGCGATGGGATGACCGGCGCGCATCTCACCTCCGGAATCGCGCCGAGACGCAACGTTCGCGAAGTTACGCCCACGCTCGTCGCACCGAGGATCTGGCTCACGACAAGGCCGTGAAGACGGTCGACAAGACGCTCAACGGCCTCGTTCAAGACAAGGTCGACGCGTCGGTCTCGGCAGTGGACACGGCGACTGCCAGGTCGCTCGATGCCCGGGACCGTGCTGAACGGCGATCGAATGTCGCACAGGAGAGTCGGAAGCTCGAAGATCGGCGACAACGGGAAGCCGACGCCGGCCGCCATGAGGCGGACTTCTGGATGGGCGTCGCGGACTCCAACAAGCGCTGACCCAAGTCGGGAGACGGCGGCACCGTGAGGTGCCGCCGTCATCGTTTTCTAGACTGACCGTTCTATTCGGCCTATGGTGAGCTGAACGTCCTCGACGAAAGGTCCACGCGTCTCATGAGTTCTGGAACCGCTGTGCCGCTGAAGCTCGTTCGCTATCAGCTGCCGATGATCAAGACGCTCGGCCAGATCATGGTCAGTTCGGTCCTGCCGGGTGGCCGCAAGTCCAACCCCGCCGCCTTCGAACCCGTGACGACGACGATCGACGCACTGCCGGACGCCTTGGTCGACAGCTATGTCGCGTGGTCCGGTGCGACCGGCGATTACTCGCGGACTCTTCCGCCGCACATGTTCTCGCAGTGGGCGATGCCGGTCGCATCGCAGATCCTGCGACAGAGCCGCTACAACCTGGCCAGCGTTCTCAACCAGGGCGTGACGATGCAGGTCAACGGCGAACTCCGCCGCGGCGAGCCGATCACCGTGACGGCCCGCCTGCATTCGCTCGAAGAGACCCCGAATCGCGCCCGAGTGAGTGTGGCGCTGGATTCCGGCAACGCGAACAACCCGAAGGCGGTGACCGCGATTCTGCACTGTGTCTTCCCGCTGCCTGGGCCGAAGGAGCCGAAGACGGAGCGCGAGGAAGCGCCGGTTGCGTGGAAGAAGGTCGGCACGTGGCGTACCGAGAGTAATGACGGGTTCCGTTTCGCCCTGCTGACCGGGGACTTCAACCCGATTCACTGGATCGGGTTGGCCGGCAAGATGTCGCCGTTCGGGCGCACCGTCTTGCACGGTTTCGGGATGTTCGTTCGCACCTACGAGTCGCTCGCGGCGAGCACGCCAGTGCACGAGATCGATGTGCGCTTCCTCAAGCCGGTTTCCTTGCCATCGAAAGACCTGAGCGTCGAGGTCGGGCCCGCAGACGCCGACGGCAAGTCACCGGTGCGCTTGGTGAGCGGCGACCAACTCCACATGGCAGGAACGTTCAGCTAGAAGCTCACGCCCCGTCGGAACTGCGCCACAGCCGGCGTAGGCGCGGCGGCACGCGCCGCGGGCGGTGTCGCATGACTTCCTTCATCCGGCCGCGCTCGTAGAGCACCCACGCCAGTCCGCCGACGACGGAGACGACGCAGATGGCGATGGAAATCGCCATCCAGCCCATCAGGCCATTGGCGGCCGCGATGAGCGCGAGCGCGAAGGTGACGAGGCCGAGGCCTAGCAGGATGTATCCGGGCTCGGTCTTCGGATCCATCAGCGGGTCGCCCGGTTTGCCGATCGTCGACTGGTCGTTAGCCCGCATGTCGTCTGGGCGGTCCATATCGTCGTGCCCCCAAAGCTCGATGTGTGTTGTCTCCTCTCGGCATACCCGGCAGCCGGTGGGCTAATCGGCACGTGTGAAGGCTGCAGTGCCGGGTACCGCGTCCGAAGAGCCGTTCACGAGGAAGAAGGCCGAGCGATGGTTGACAAGAAGCACCTCGAAGAGGAAGCCAAAGCGACGTTGGAGCAGGCTAAGGGGGCTCTCAAGGAGACCGCAGGGGGAATCCTCGCGAATCCGGCGTTGGCAGCGGAAGGCCAGGCAGAACGTGAGCTCGGCGAAGAGCTCAAGCGCGATGAGCGGCGCCGCACGGCGTCCCAACCGGACTGAAGTCCGACGAAAACGGTGGCGAGCACGAAGCTCGCCACCGTTTTT
>JAJFUQ010000032.1 GCA_021372355.1 Nocardiaceae bacterium
CCCCCCCCCCCCACGACCGCTTCTAGAGGTTGGCGACCGCGATCGGACTCATGGTCGGCTGCTTCGATCCGGCTGCCGGTTCGATCGTCAGCGCCAACGCTGTCGAGGTTCCGAGCTTGGCGACCGTGACCTCTTTGCCCGGATCGCCGACAACCCCGGCCGACTTCGGTGAGCCGTCGATGTACCACAGTTGGAACGCCTTGCCGGACGGCACCGACAGCGCCGATTTGAAGCGTACGACCGCGGCATCGAAGCGGCGCGAGAACGTCACTTCGAGCACACCGCCGCCGGAGATCGGCACTTCTCGGACTTGCCGGTCGGGCGCGGACGTGACCGACTGAGCCAACGTGATTTCGGTCGGCCGGTTGATCTGGTTGACCACCACGAGCGAACCGGCAAGGAGGGCGAGTGCGGCTGCCACGCCGGCAACGGCTTGGGCCCATCGGTGGCGCAGCAGGATGACTTTCGCCGGCGCCGGCTCATCGATCGATCCAAGAATCTGCCCGCGAAGCGAGGCCGGAGGCCGCACCGCAGTCGACGACGACAGTTCCGCCATCGTCTGGCGGATCTCGGCGACCTTCCGATCGAACGCCGCCCGAATCATGGGGGATGCGAAGGTGAGCCGACCTTCGAGTTCGGCGAATTCGTCGGGCTCGAGGGCATCGAGAGCGTACGGATACGCGAGGTCGAGAAGTTCGTCGTTCTCGTTCACCGGGTCACCCCCAAACACTTTCCGAGGCTGATGAGGCCGTCTCTGATGCGCGATTTCACTGTGGGCAGGGCCGCCCCTACCTGCGCTGCGACCTCTGGATACGTGAGGCCGCGGTAGTACGCGAGGTCGATCGCTTCGCGCTGCTTGTCCGTGAGGGACTGCAGGCAGTTTCGAACGTCCGCCGATTCCATCTGGGCCGTCACGGTTTCGGACACCTCGTCGTGCGGTGTCGTCCCCGAGGACGCGAGGAAGGCGGTGTCCCGTACGCGGCCGGATTGCTCGGATCGCACGCGATCGATTGCCCGGCGGTGCGCCATCGTGATGATCCAGGACAGAGCCGAACCTCGTTTGGGGTCGAACTCGCGTGCGGTCCGCCAGACCTGAAGATAGACATCCTGTGCGGTTTCCTCGCTGTACGCCGGGTTGCGAAGCGTCCGCAGGATCACGCCGTATACGCGCGCACTCGTCGCGTCGTAGAGCGCGGCGAACGCCTGCCGATCGCCCGTCGAGACCCGCGTGAGCAGGTCGTCGAGTTGTCGGGCTTCGGCTGCGAGTCTGCCTCGATCGGTCATCGGCGGTGCCTGCAGCAAGGCGATGCCGGACATACGCACCGCCTCCTTCTGGTCGAAATGGAACAACCAGTATTCGGCGCCGCGGCGGCATCGGATGGGTGACCTGCGCCACCCATCCAGGTCACCGTTCGCAACGAACTTCGCAGTAGATGCGCTCTATCACGCCCAGCTGGGAGTTCGGTCATGTCAAAGAAATCTAGTCCACCATTGGCCCACATGGCCGCAGGCGTGGTCGCGGGTGCGCTCGTTCTTGCGATCGGGCATTTGGTCGCTGCGGTGATCAACCCGGCCGCGTCGCCGTTCTTCGCGGTCGGGTCCACGATCATCGACCTCACGCCTAAGCCGCTGAAGGACGCGATCATCGAGCGGTTCGGGACAAACGACAAACTCGTTCTCTTCATCTCACTGGCCGTGGGCGTCGCGGCGATGGGCGCACTCGCCGGTGCCTTGGAGCGCCGAAAGCACTGGGGAAGTGCGGTATTCATCATCGGCGGGGTGGTCGTGGCGAGCGCCGCGCTCACTCGGCCCAACGCCCACTGGTGGTTCGCAATCCCCGCGATCGCCGGCGTCGCGGCCGGCATCGCCGCCTTGCGTGTGCTGGCGCGAAGCCTTGATCGAACGCCGGAGACGACGGATCGTCGACGATTTCTCGCGCTCCTCGGTGGACTGACCGCCGTCGCCGGCGGAATTTTCGTTGGTGCGCAATATCTGGCATTACGCCTTCGCGATGTCGCTGCCGATCGAGCAAAGTTCGTGCTTCCGTCCGCCAAGGCCCGTCCGATCCCTGCAGCGGTGTCGTTCCCGGACCCGGGGATCACGCCGTTCGTCACGAAGAACGCCGACTTCTATCGCATCGACACCGCGCTTCAGATCCCGTCGGTGCCGCAAGCGGAATGGCAACTGCGTATCCACGGAATGGTCGAGCAGGAACTGGTCCTGACGTTCGACGACCTACGGAGACGGGCGGCGGTCGAACGCACGATCACTCTGACGTGCGTCTCGAATTTCGTCGGCGGCAACCTCGCCGGAAACGCCACGTGGACCGGTTACCTCCTCAAAGACCTTCTCGCCGAGGCGCGGCCACAGCGGGGCGCGGACATGGTCCTGTCGCGCAGCGCAGACGGCTTCACCGCCGGAACTCCGATCGATGCGCTGACCGACGGCCGGGACTCGCTGCTCGCGGTGGGAATGAACGGCGAACCACTGCCGCTCGAGCACGGCTATCCGGCGCGGCTGATCGTGCCGGGACTGTACGGCTACGTGTCGGCCACGAAGTGGGTCGTTGACCTCGAGGTCACGCGATTCGATAGTGCGAGCGGCTACTGGACGGACCGGGGTTGGTCGGAGAAGGCGCCCATCAAGACGGCCTCACGCATCGATGTCCCGGCACCCTTTGCGGTCCTCGATCCGGGTGAAGTCGTCGTCGCGGGTGTCGCCTGGGCACAACAACGCGGGGTGGCGCGCGTCGAGGTCCAGGTGGACGACGGGCCGTGGCGTGACGCCGAACTCGCCGAGGCGTATTCGAGCGACACCTGGCGGCAGTGGCGGACTGTCTGGAACGCGACGTCGGGTAGTCACACGCTGCGCGTACGTGCCGTCGATTCGGCCGGCGAGACCCAGACGGGTGAGCGCGCCGAACCTTTCCCCAACGGCTCGACCGGTTGGCATTCGAAGGTCGTCACCATCCGCTGAAAAATTTCGGGCTCCCACCCATCCGGCCGCTCATCCGGTCCGAACCACCTATGACTCACCACTCACCAAGGAGCATTCAATGCGCATCCCCACCAAGACCGTCGCCCTCGCGGCCAGCTTCGCCGCAGTGGCAACCCTCGGGCTGTCGGCGTGTTCGAGCTCGGACTCGACCAGCACCAAGTCCATGACCACCACTGCTTCGGCGTCGATGGACAACGCCGCATCCGACCTCTTCGGTCCGGGTTGCGCCGACTACGCGAAGCTGGTGCCGTCAGGCGCTGGTTCGGTCGACGGCATGGCCAAGGACCCGGTCACCGTCGCGGCGTCGAACAACCCGATGCTCACGACGCTTGTCTCGGCACTCTCGGGCAAGCTGAACCCGAAGGTCAACCTCATCGACACCCTCAACAGCGGTGAGTTCACCGTCTTCGCGCCGACTGACGATGCCTTCGCCAAGCTGCCCGCCGAGACGATCGAGAAGCTCAAGACCGACTCGGACCTGCTCACCAAGATCCTCACCTACCACGTGGTTTCCGGCCAGATCAAGCCCGGCAGCATCATCGGTGAGTTCACCACCGTACAGGGCGCAAAGGTGAAGGTGACCGGTCCGATGGAGACGCTCAAGGTCAACACCTCCGGTCTCGTCTGTGGTGGAGTCAAGACCGCCAACGCGACGGTCTACATGATCGACACCGTTCTGACGCCTCCCGCTGCATAACCCCCGACCAGCGGGTTTGAGGCTCACCACGGGCGGGTAACACCGTCCCGTGGTGAGCCTTTTGATCGTTGAAGAGGACATCGGAGTTCGGAAGGCATTACGACAAGCCCTCGAAGGTGGGGGCTTCGACATCGAAGAAGCGCTGGATCCGGAAACGGCGCTGCGTGCCGTCCGCGGCGGCAGCGGACCGGACCTCTTGCTCATCGATCTGCCCCACGGTTCCGGGAGTTCGTACCTCCGCAGGATTCGACGCGAGTGCGCGGTGCCGATCATCGTCACGAGCGACGGTGACGACACCGATGAAGTGGTCGATGTCTTCGAGGCCGGCGCGGACGATTTCGTCGCAAAGCCGTTCGAAGTGAAAGAAGTTGCTGCGCGGGTGCGGGCGCTGCGCAGGCGCGCCTACCCGCTCGAGAGGCAGGCCCGGCTGTTGCTCGACCGCGACGGCCCGTTGATCCTCTCCCCGCAATCCGGCACGCTATTGCGCGGGGAGCGCGATGTGCACCTCACGGTGACCGAATTTCGACTGCTGTGCGAACTGGCCGAAGCCCAAGGGCAGGTTCTCAGCAGGAACGTCCTGCTGAACCGTGTCTGGGATCGTGGCTACTTCGGTGATGACCGGATCGTCGACGTTCATGTGCGACGTCTGCGCGTGAAGATCGAACAGGACCCGTCGGACCCGCAGATCGTGGTGACCGTGCGCGGGCTGGGCTACCGGCTCGACGTCGCGTAGCCAGCTGTAAACCAATCGCAAAGTTAATGATGATTACTGTGAGGCGGGATAGGGAATCCGCTACCCGTGGGAGCACTGGCAGTCTCGATCACCCCGGCTACGCGAACAGATCACGAAGCCGTGTGGGAGCTTGCCCAGGAAACGGACACCGACTGGGCATACCTGTTGTGGTGTGCCGACTATCGCCGGAACGCGGTGGTCGTCACGGTCAACGGGCATGCCGCCGGTTTCGCCATCGCCAAGCCGACGAAACGGGGAGCACCAGAACTCGTAGCGGTCGGCATCGCACCGAAGTACCGCCGATTCGGCCTTCGTGAGTCGCTCCTGAAAGCACTGGGGGCGCAGCCCGACGCACGTCCCACCGGAGCCGCCTGAGCTCAACCGGTTGCGAGGTCTCGTCGGCGCAGGCCGGCGAGACCGACAACCAGGAGGCCGACCGTGAGGGCACAGAGGGCGACCTCCGCGCTCGGGTGTTGGAACGGCGACACGTCCAGGACCCATTCGGGGAGTTGAAGCAGCGGGCCCATCCAGGCGATCACCGCACACCCCGCCAGCACGCCCCAGCCGAGCAGCGCCGCCGATGGCAGCCATCCGAAGATCGCGAACGTCACGCCACCGACGAGAAGGCTCGCGGGCAGGTAGCGAACGGACTGTCTGAGCAGGTCAAGTAGCCACGAGTGATCTCCCGACACCATCGACTGCGTGACACCCATGCCCAGTCCGTAGACCACCAACAAGAGCGCCGACCCCACGACCGTCACCGCGAGCGACGTCAGCGCCCAGCGCAGGCGCGGAACCGCCGCGGCGAGTAAGGGTTCGGCGCGGAGCGCGGTTTCCTCGGTGCGGAGGCGCAGCACCGATGACACCACGAATCCGGTGAGGATCAACGCACCGACCACGCTGACCGTGGCGAAGTAGGCCTCGGTGATGCTGCCGCCCTGGCTGGCGAAGAACTTCTCCATCTGCTCGTTGCCGTCGACGAGTTTCTGGACCTCACGGCCGAGGGATCCGTACGCGATGCCGAGCGCGAGCGCCGCGATCATCCAGCCGATCAATACACCGCGTTGCAGTCGCACGGCGAGTGCGAAAGTTCCCGACAGTCGCGGCGAGGCGTAGGCCCGGCCAGGCTTCGGGGCGATCATTCCGGCGGCGAAATCGCGCCGAAACGCGAGGACACGTGCGAGGCCGAGGCAGCCGAGCGTGAACGCCCCGGAAATGAGCAGCGGCCACAGTCGAGCGGGCCCGAAGGCGCCGACCTGCTGTGACCAACCGATCGGGGACAGCCACGACAGCCAGTTTCCGAACGCGTCGCCCATCGCGCGGAGCAGGAAGGAAACTGCGAGGACCGCCAGCGCAATGCCGGTCGCGCCGCGGCTGTGCACGGTCAGTTGTGCGCTGACCAGAGTGATCGCGGTGAACGCCAGCCCATTCATCGTCACTGCCACGCCGAAGAGGGCAGCGCGGCCGGGATCGAGACCGGCGGAGATCATGCCCACGGCGATGCCTGCCCCGACGATGGCGCATGCCAAACCGACGACGATTCCCGCGGCGACGATCGGTGCTTTCCGGTTGACGACGGCGGCGAGGACCAATTCGGTTCGGCCGGATTCTTCGTCGGCGCGGGTGTGACGGGTCGTCAAGAAGATTGCCATGAGGGCAGTCCCGATGAAGGCGGTCGTTCCGACTTCGAAAGCGGTGATCCCGCCGACCGTGTCGAGCCCCAGGGGTGGTCCGTTCATGGCTATCGATGCCGTGCTCTTGCCGATCGTGCTCTGATACAGCGCGATTTCCTCCGGGCTGCCATAGAAGTCCTGTACGGCGAACGCGGATGCCCACACGAGCCCGATGAGGGCGCCGAGCCAGATGGGCAGCCGGACGCGGTCGAGACGGAGGTTCAGGCGAAACAGGCTCGCGGTGCCGCGGACCGGGCGATGGCGGTGCTTCACGAGGTGACCTCATCGCCGTACTGCCGCAGGAACAGCTCTTCGAGCGTTGGCGGATGACACGTCAGCGCACGCAGGCCGAGCGTCGTGAGGTAGGCGATCGTGGATTCGAGGTGATCGGAGTCGACGTCGAATCGGGTACGGCCGTCGGTCGTGTCGACGTTGGCAACGCCCGGCATCGACAAGAGTTTGGTCGCATGGCGGGCGGTCTCGGCCATCACAGTGGATCGAGTCAGATGCCGCAGCTCGTTCAACGTGCCGCTTTGTACCGTCTTACCTGCGCGAATGATGCTGACGCGATCACACAGTGCTTCGACCTCGGCGAGGATATGGCTCGAGAGCAGCACCGTTCGTCCGGCGGTACGGGCCTCTCGTATGCACGACTGGAAGACCTCTTCCATCAGCGGGTCGAGGCCGGACGTCGGCTCGTCGAGGATGAGCAATTCGGTTTGTGACGAGAGCGCCGCGACGAGCGCGACCTTCTGCCGGTTGCCCTTCGAATATGTTCGGGTGCGTTTGGTGGGATCGAGTTCGAAACGTTCGAGCAAGTTGTCGCGGCGTTGCTTGTCGACGTCTCCGCGCAGCCGGCCGAGCAGGTCGATCACTTCGCCGCCGGTGAGCTGAGGCCACAAATTGACCTCGCCGGGGACGTAGGCAAGACGGCGATGCAGCTGTGCCGCCTGCTTCCACGGGTTGCCACCGAAGAGTTCTGCCGACCCTGACGTAGGCCGCAACAATCCCAGCAGAATCCGGATCGTCGTGGATTTTCCGGAGCCGTTCGGGCCGAGGAATCCATGGACTTCGCCAGCGGGGACGTCGAGATCGAGGCCGTCGAGCGCGCGAGTCGAACCGAAGTCTTTGACGAGATTCGCGCAGCGGATGACCGACATTCCCGCCTCCTGTTCGGCGCCCCGACTCGACCATACGACTGACCCCCGATGCAGAATCGGTGAATGCACCTCAGCTACGACCGTTTTGGTTCGGGACAGCCGCTTCTCCTCATTCAGGGCATGTCGGGCCATCGGCGAATGTGGGGGTCGGAGTTTCTCGGTGAACTCGCCGCAGACTTCGATGTCGTCGCGTACGACCATCGGGGCGTCGGTGAGAGCGATCGCGCGGAGTCGTTCACCATCGCCGACCTCGCCGTCGATGCGGCTGAACTGATGACGCGTCTCGGCTGGAAGAGCGCACACATCGTCGGCATCTCGATGGGCGGAATGGTTGCCCAGGAACTCGCTCTGAATCATCCCGAACGGGTTCGAACGTTGACCCTGGGCTGTACCTCCGCGGGCGGATTCACGCCTGGGCACCTGGGTGCCGGCCTGATCCGGGTCATCGAAGCCGTGCAGAGCGGCGACCGGGACGAGATTCGACGTGCCGGCTACGAGGCGAACCTGTCGGCGGCTTTCCGGGCCGACCCCGAGCACCTCGCGCCGTACGTGGAGACTGCGCTGTCCGTGAAAGTGCCCGGACCGGTGATCCAGCTACAGATCATGGCGGCCGGGGCATTCGACGTCACGAACCGCGTCGCCGAACTGACGATGCCCGTCCTGGTTGTCCACGGCACCGCGGACGACATGATCCCGGTGTCGAACGGCGTCGACCTCGGCGAGCGCATTCCGGGCTCGAAGGTCGAACTCCTCGACGGCGTCGGCCACCTGTTCTGGTGGGAAGAGCCGGGCAAATCGGCCAATTTGATTCGCGCTCACGCGCTCGGATGACGCTGAGCGTATTTTCTAACCGTGGCTGATCTTGACGGCAGTGCGAGTACCGACGACGACACCTACGCAATTGCGGCTGTCGTCAAAGGGCCTGGTAAGCCCGCAATTTTGCAGACTCCGCTCGTCAAGTGGCTCATGGAGCTCAGGGTTGCGCCCGTCGGTCCCGAGGCCGACGAAGAACATGCCAAGCCGAACGCGTGGTGGAAGGTCGTCTGCCTGACGGGTGTCGACTATTTCTCGACGCTGTCCTACCTGCCGGGCATCGCGGCCCTCGCCGCTGGAGCGCTGTCTCCGTTGGCAACGTTGCTGATCGTCGCGCTGACGTTGTTCGGCATGCTCCCGATGTACTGCCGCGTCGCCAAGGAGAGCCCGCACGGCCAGGGTTCGGTGGCGATGCTCGAGCGGTTGCTGCCGTTCTGGCGCGGAAAGTTCTTCGTGCTTGGTCTCCTCGGATTCGTCGCGACGTCGTGGATCATCACGATCACCCTGTCCGCGGCCGACGCGTCGGTCCACATGAATGAGAACCCGGCGTTCCCGAGCTTCCTGCACGGCCATCAGATCCTCATGACGGTCGTACTGCTGCTCGTTCTGGGTGGCGTGTTCCTCCTGGGATTCAGCGAAGCGGTCGGTGTGGCGGTGCCGCTTGTCGTACTGTTCCTCGCGGTCAACGCCGTTGTCGTCGTGGCGGGCGTCCAGGAGATCCTCGCCAAACCCGAACTCCTCGAGAACTGGCAGCACGCACTCACTCAGGGCCATAGCCCGGGAATCATGGGTCTGCTGATTCCCGCATTCATCGCATTCCCGCTGCTCGTTCTCGGATTGTCGGGTTTCGAAACCGGTGTGAGCATGATGCCGCTCATCGCCGCGAAGGGGTCTACACCTGAGGAACAACTCGCGTCCCGGATCCGAAACGCGCGGAAACTGCTGGTGACGGCGGCGGCGGTCATGTCGGTGTATCTGATCGCCACGAGCTTCATCACGTCGATCGTGATTCCGGCCCAGGAATTCGAGGAGGGTGGAAAGGCGAACGGCCGCGCGCTCGCCTACCTCGCCCACGAACTGCTCGGAAGTACGTTCGGCACGATCTACGACATCAGTTCGGTGCTGATCCTGTGGTTCGCGGGTGCGTCGGCCATGGCGGGACTCATCAACATCGTTCCCCGGTACCTACCGGGCTACGGCATGGCTCCGGAGTGGACGCGATGGGTGCGTCCGGTGGTCTTCGTGTACACCGCCATCAGCATTCTCATCACGCTGATCTTCCGCGCGGATGTCAACGCACAGGCCGGCGCCTACGCGACGGGTGTTCTCGCGATGATGGTGTCCGCGACGTTCGCAGTCAGCGCCTCGGCGTACCGGATGAAACAGAAATCGGTGGTGTTCTACGCGGTCCTGACGCTCATCATGGCGTACGCGCTCATCGAGAACATTCGGGAGAAGCCCGATGGCATCGCGATCTCCGTGGCGTTCATCGGGGGCATCATCGTGGTTTCGCTGATCTCGCGTATCAGCCGTACGACCGAGCTTCGGGCGGACGCCATCGAGTTCGACGAGCTAGCGCGACAGTTCATCACCGACACCATCAAGTTCGACAACCGGATCACGATCATCGCGAACAAGCAGCAGTCCGGCGATGAGAACGAGTACCTGGCCAAGGAGATGGAGCAACGCCTGGTCAACCCGGTCCCCGGCCAGGCGGACATCCTTTTCCTCGAGATCGAGGTGACCGACCCGTCCGACTTCGGCGGCATTCTCCAGGTCAAGGGAGTCGAGGTCGGGGCGTTCCGCGTCCTGCATGCGCAGAGTCCCGCGGTCCCGAACGCGATCGCGGCGATCCTCATGGCGCTGCGCGACGAGACCGGCATCCTGCCGCAATGCCATTTCGCGTGGTCCGAGGGCAGTCCGCTCAAGCACATGCTGCGGTACATCGTGCTCGGTCAAGGCGATACCGCGCCGGTCGTCCGCGAGATCATCCGCAAGGCCGTGGCGGACCCGGGCATGCGTCCGGGAATTCACGTCGGCTAGGCGAGGTGGGGTTATCGCACCCCTCGGGTCGGTATTCGGTTCCCGGTTTGAAGCAAAAACTTGAAACACAGCAGCGCACGCATCATCGAGCTGCCCAGTGTGACAGGAGTACTGCTTTGACCAGCGTCTACGACCCGGAGCTTCGGCCGGAAGGTCCGGGCCAACCCCAGATCCCCGGCGTTCCACCACAACTCCGGCGCGGGCTGTCTCCCTACGGAATGCCGGCCCGTCATCGGGCGGAGATACCGCTTCTCGTCATCGCGATCGGCCTGATGGCGGTGTCCTACCCGAGCGCGATCTGGTACGCGTACACGCACGACAGCTGGACCAGTAACACGGTCCTGTTCGTGTTCATCCCGTTGCTCATCTTCATCGTTCGTGGCCTCACCGTCGGTAGTCCACAGGCAAACGGCGTCAAACTGAGCCAGACGCAGTTTCCCGAGGCTTATCAGATGGTCGTGCAAGCAGCGTCGAGATTCGGAATGCGTCAAGTTCCCGATGCCTATGTCGTACTCGGCAATGGCGTCGTCAACGCGTTCTCGGTCGGGCACGGGTTCCGCCGCTACGTCGTCGTGCACAGCGACTTGTTCGAGATCGGTGGGGAAGCGCGTGATCCCGACGCGTTGGCCTTCGTCATCGGGCACGAAGTGGGGCACATCGCCGCAGGCCACGCGTCGTATTGGCGACTGGTCGGCATGGCTGCCGTCTCGTACGTTCCGTTCCTCGGCTCGGCGTTGTCCCGCGCTCAGGAGTACACCGCCGACAACCATGGATTCTGCTTCCGGCCGGAAGGCGCCGCGGGCGCCATCCGGCTGCTGACCGCCGGCAAGTACCTGAACAAGTTCGTCGACGCGGACGTCGTCGCGGATCGTGCGAGCACCGAGCGCGGCTTCTTCGTGTGGCTCGTCAACGCGCTCGCCAGCCATCCGGTCAACACGTTCCGCGGGGCCGCATTGCGGAACCGCATGGAACACGGCCGGTTGATGTTCCGGCCGCGGCCTGTCTTCAGCCAGATGGCAACGGCTCCCGCCACCTAGGCCGACCTACGGTTCAGCCACCACACGCCCTCGACGAGGGCAATTCCAGCCACGCCGCATGCGATTCCGATCGGTGCCTGTGCCAGATCGAGCATGAAGAACGAGCGCGTGGCGGGAAGCGCGAACAGGACGATGTAGAACGTCGCCGAGAAGGCGATGAGCGCGACCTTCCACCACTCGTACGGCCGCGCGACGAGGCCGAGGACCCACAGCGCCACCATGATGAGCGTGATGAGCGCGGCGGACCCGGACTCGACCCGGGAACCCGGGCCATCGAAGGCCAGCAGGTACGCGATGAACGTCAGCGACCCGATGACCACGCCGTAGGGCAGTGCCTGCCGCATCACGCGGGAGACGAAGTTGGGCCGGGCCCGTTCGTTGTTGGGCGCGAGGGACAGCAGAAACGCCGGGATTCCGATGGTGAACCAACCCGCGATCGTCACGTGGCGGGGGAGGAACGGATAGGGCAGCGGATCGTGTCCGAACAGCGGCAGAACGGCGCCACCGATTCCTACGCAGAGGGCAAGAAGAACCGAATACACGGTCTTGGTGAGGAACAGGTTCGAGACCCGCTCGATGTTGCCGATGACTCGGCGCCCCTCGGCGACGACATAAGGGAGTGTCGCGAACTTGTTGTCCAGCAGGACGATCTGCGCGACCGCGCGGGTGGCGGAACTGCCCGCACCCATCGCGACACCGATGTCGGCGTCCTTGAGGGCCAGGACGTCGTTGACGCCGTCACCGGTCATCGCGACGGTGTGGCCCTTGGATTGGAGCGCGCCCACCATGTCGCGCTTCTGATCCGGACGAACCCGCCCGAAGGTGGTCGCGGATTCGATGGCTGCCGCGAGTTTCTCGCGGCCGGACGGCAAAGTCCGGGCGTCGACCGCGGTGCCGTCGAGGCCCAGACTCGCCGCCACCGCGCCGACCGACTTCGCGTTGTCACCGGAGATGACCTTGATCTCGACATTCTGGCTGGCGAAATAGTCGAGAGTGGGCTTCGCGTCGGGGCGGACGCGTTGTTCGAGCACCACCAGAGCGCAGGGCGTCGCGCATTCCTGAGCATCCGGATGGTCAACGGAGACGGTCGTCGAGGCGAGAAGCAGAACTCGAAGTCCCTGCTCGCCGACCGACTCGGCATGGATGGCGGCGGCGTGCTCCGGGTCCAGCAGTACGTCCGGTGCGCCAATGAGCCAGTTGCCTTGGCCGTCGAACGAGACACCGCTCCATTTCCGGGCCGATGAGAAGGGGAGCACCGCCGTCGACGTCCAGCCGGGGTTATCGGAGTACGTCTCGGCGATGGCCAGGATGCTGGCGTTGGGGCGCGGGTCGGCGGCGGCGAGGGCCGCGAGCGCATCGGCCGTCTCGATATCCGCGAGGTTGTGCACCTCAGCGACCCGCATGCCGTTCTCGGTGAGAGTTCCCGTCTTGTCCGCGCAGACGACATCGACGCGGGCGAGTCCTTCGATCGCCGGCAGTTCTTGCACCAGGCACTGACGCTTCCCGAGGCGCACAACACCGACCGCGAACGCGATGGACGTCATCAGCACGAGTCCCTCGGGAACCATCGGGACGAGGGCAGCGACCATACCGGCGATGGCCGGCCGAAGTGGCTCGCCGCTGGAGACGAGCTGGTTGTAGATGATGAGCAGGCCGGCCGGGATCAGCAGGTAGGTGATGAACTTCAGGATCTTGTTGATGCCGTTCCGGAGTTCGGAATGGACGAGCGTGAATCGGCTCGCCTCTTCGGCGATCTTCGCCGCATACGCGTCCTTGCCGACCTTTGTTGCCCGGTAGGCGCCGCTGCCGCTCACGACGAAGCTGCCGGACAGAATCGGGTCGCCGAGTTTCTTGGCGACGGGGTCGGCCTCGCCGGTGAGCAGTGATTCGTCGACCTCGAGGCTTGCGGATTCGATCGTCTCGCCATCGACGACGATCTGGTCGCCCGGGCCGAGTTCGACGATGTCGTCCAGGACGACTTCACCCCGCCCGACCTCGATCGCCTGCCCGTCTCGGCGGACCGTCGGACGGGCCTGACCGACGATCGCGAGGCGGTCGAGCGTCTGCTTGGCCCGGATCTCCTGGATCATGCCGACCGCGCTGTTCGCGATGATGAGGAGTCCGAACATGCCGTCGATCGGCGATCCGGTCGCGAGGATGAGCACGAGGAGGACACCGAGGATCGCGTTGATCCGCGTGAAGACGTTGGCACGGATGATGTCCGAGACGCTGCGGCTCGCCCGATCCGGGACGTCGTTGGTCTCCCCGCGTGCAACCCGCTCGGCGACTTCGGCGGCGGAGAGGCCGGGATTCTGCACGGCGGCGCTGGAGGTCACGAGAACCGAGGATATTCTGCGGTCATGTCGGGCGACCCCTCGAATGCGCGTGTCGACAGCTGGATCTGGGCGGTCCGGCTGTTCAAGACGCGATCGCAGGCGGCTGCGGCCTGCCGTGCTGGGCACGTTCGGGTGAACGGAACGGTGGCCAAGCCGGCGACGACGGTCGGGCCGGGCGACGAGGTTGTCGTGCGCGGTGGGGATCGTCTGCGGATTGTCGAGGTGACACGCCCGATCTCTAAGCGCGTCGGCCCGCCCGTCGTGGCGCAGTGCCTCATCGACAAATCGCCGCCCCCTCCTCCGAAAGCAGAGGCCATCGCTGTTCGGGAGCGCGGTGCAGGGCGCCCGACGAAGCGCGATCGGCGCGAGATCGACCGGCTTCGAGGGCTTTGAGAACCCATCTGTGACACCCGTCTCGGCGGTATGTCTGCAGGCAGGCGCGTTGATCTTCGTGTCGGTAACGAATTGATAACGAAAAAACGCGAGGTGGCCTCGCGTTCTTCCTGAGTACTCATGAGTAAGTAAGACGCGCGTACCAAAATAACGTGAGTGCGTCTCATCTTTGGCAACAAACGTGAGTTAGCCTCATGTTCGTGACGATCGACGAATCCCTCACCCGTACTTCCTTCCGTGCGCCGATGCCGCGCGGCAAGGCGCTGATTGACCGCCTCCGGGACGGCGAGCCGTATGCGCTTGCGTTCGGTGGACAGGGCAGCACGTGGCATGACGTCCTCACGGACCTCATCCGCGAGCACAGCCTGACCGCCGAGCTGAAGTCCATCGTGGCCAAGGCCGCGGAGATGATCGAGCCGGTCGCGGACGAACTCGTCATGGTCAACCCGCGCGGGTTCCAGCCGTTCGACGACAATCCCGGCGACGGTGTCGAGGTCGCGATCCCAGGTGTGTTCCTCACCCAGCTCGCCGCCCTCCGTGCGCTCAAGCACTATGGTCTCGATCCGCAGCGCGTCGCGCCGGTCTCGATGATCGGGCACAGCCAGGGCATCGTCGCGGTGGAAGCCGTGCGCGGAGTCGACGAGGTGACGCTGCTGGCGATCACCGTGCTCGCCGGCGCTGCCGGACGCCTCATGGCGCGCCGCCGCGGCATCGACAGCATGCTCGCCATCTCCAACGCAACGGTCGACGAGGTGCGCGAGGTCGTCGCTCGCACTGCACCAGAGGCATTCGTCGGCATGGTCAATGGTCGTCGCCGCACGGTCGTCAGCGGTACGCGCGCAGACCTCGAGGACATCAAGTTCGAAATCGAACAGGACAACGCGGTCGCCGACTTCCTCCCGATTAACGGTGGATTCCACCACCCCGTCATGTACGAGGCCGCAGACCTCGCCGCGAGCTGGGCTCGCGAGTGCGGGATGGACGCCGAACTGTGCCGCGACATCGCCTCGCGCGGACTCGCCGACCGAGTCGAATGGGTTGCTGACGTCGAGGACGCGATCCGCGCCGGCGCCAAGTGGATCATCGACATGGGAACCGGCGACCAGCTCACCCGCATGACCTCGGGACTTCTCAAGGGCCGCGGCGTCGGCGTCGTGCCGGTCTCGACGCAGGACGGCCAGCGCACCCTCATCACTGTTGGTGCCGAGCCGCAGCTCGAACGCCCCTGGACCGATTTCGCGCCGAAGCCCGTGAAGCTCGCCGACGGCCGCGTCGTCGTCGAGACCGCTTTCACCAAGCTCACCGGTCGTTCCCCGATTCTGCTCGCCGGCATGACTCCGACGACCGTCGACGCTCGCATCGTCGCCGCCGCCGCGAACGCCGGCTTCTGGGCCGAGCTCGCCGGTGGCGGACAGGTGACGGAGCCGATCTTCGCCAAGCGCGTCGAGGACCTCAAGGACCAGCTCGACCCGGGCCGTGCCGTGCAGTTCAACGCGCTGTTCCTGGACCCGTACCTGTGGAAGCTCCAGGTCGGCGGCAAGCGTCTGCTGCAGAAGGCCCGCGCGGCCGGAGCTCCCTTCGATGGCGTGGTAATCACCGCGGGCATCCCCGAGCTCGAGGAAGCCGTCGCTCTCATCCACGAACTTCGCGATGCCAGAATCAGCCACGTCGCGTTCAAGCCGGGCACTGTCGCACAGATCCGGTCGGTCATCCGCATCTCCAAGGAGGTGCCGGAGGTCCCGATCATCGTGCACATCGAAGGCGGCAAGGCCGGTGGTCACCACTCGTGGGAGGACCTCGACGAACTGCTCATGCAGACCTACGCGGAGCTGCGGTCGCGTGCGAACCTCGTCGTCTGCGTCGGCGGCGGCATCGGAACGCCGGAGCGCGCTGCCGAGTACCTGACCGGTCGTTGGGCACACCGCCACGACTACCCGACGATGCCGATCGACGGCATCCTCATCGGGACCGCGGCCATGGCCGCCCTCGAGGCCACCACGTCGCCGCAGGTCAAGCAACTGCTCGTCGAGACCGGCAGCGACAACGTCGTGTCCGGCAAGAGCCAGTTGGGTGCGTCGATCCACGAGATCGACAACTCGGCGGCCCGTTGCGGACGCCTTCTCGACGAGGTCGCTGGTGACGGCGACGCTGTCAAGGCCCGCCGTGACGAGATCATCGAGGCGCTGTCCAAGACCGCGAAGCCGTACTTCGGCGACCTCGGCACGATGACCTACGCACAGTGGATCGACCGCTACCTCGAGCTGACCGTTGGCCCCGAGGGGCACGAATTCGGTTTCGGTGCGGACCTTTCCGACACCGGTATCGAGTCGCTGTGGGCCGACATCACGTGGCGCGACCGCTTCCAGAAGATGCTGCAGCGCGCTGAGGCCCGTCTGCACCCGTTCGACCGCGGCCAGGTGCCAACGCAGTTCGCCGAAGAGCAGATCCTCGAGCAGCCGCACGCGGCGCTCGTCACCCTCGTGAGCCGCTTCCCGGAGGCCGAGCACGCGACGCTGCACCCGGCCGACATCGCGTACTTCGTCGAGCTGTGCCGACTGCCCGGCAAGCCGGTCAACTTCGTGCCCGTCGTCGATCGCGACGTCCGCCGTTGGTGGCGTTCCGACTCGCTGTGGCAGGCCCACGACCCGCGCTACAGCGCGGACCAGGTGTGCATCATTCCTGGTACGGAGGCCGTCGCGGGTATCACCGAGGTCGACGAGCCGATCGGTGAACTGCTGGCGCGCTTCGAGGACGCCACGGTCAAGGCCGTCCGCGTCAAGCCCGCCGCGGTCGCCGGCCGCCGTCGTGCCGACGTCGCCGACGGAATCGTCGACGTCGTCCTCGCCGCTCCCGATGTGCTGTGGGCAGGTCGCCTCACGACCAACCCGGTCGCGCGGTTCGACGGCTGGTCGCTGTCCGGAAACGGTGCGGTGTCGTCGAACGGCGCCGCGCTGCACGCCGTCGACAAGGAAACCGTCGAACTGACCGTCCCGCTGGGACGTTCGTCGCTGACGATGCGCATCCTCGTGCCGGCCACGTGCGCCGACGGTGGCGCTCCGATCATCTCCGCCGACAGTGCCAAGAAGACGATGCGGGCGCTGCTCGGCATCGCTGCTGGAACTGGAAACGGCTGGTCGGAGGACCGCGCGCTGGACCACGCGATGGTGACCGGTGGTCGGTCGATCGTGCCGGACTCGCTCGTCGGCGCCTGCTGGCCCGCCATCTTCGGTGCACTTGGTGATCTCGACGCCATCGAGGGACTGCTCCAACTCGTGCACCTCGACCACCACATCGAGGTCGCGGGCGAACTTGCCGACGGCCCGGTTCAGGCCGAGGTCGTGTCGGTCACCGATACCGGCGCCGGCCGCGTCATCGAGGTCCGGGTCCGCGTTGGCGAGGTCGCCACGATGATCGAGCGGTTCGCGATTCTCGGACGCAACGGAGCCGAGGACCTCACCGACCCGCAGTCGATCGAATCGACCGCGACCCCGCGTCGCCGCCGTTCGAGCATCACTGTCACGGCACCGGACGACATGCGTCCGTTCGCCCAGGTCTCTGGTGACCACAACCCGATCCACACGTCTGTCAACGCTGCGAAGCTCGCCGGCCTTGGCGAGCCGATCGTGCACGGTATGTGGCTGTCGGCAGCCGCTCAGCACGCAGTCAAGGGTCGTATCACCGCCTGGACCACCCGATTCCTCGGCATGGTCCGACTCGGCGACGAGGTCGCCATCCGCGTCGACCGCGTCGGTGTGCACGAAGGCTCCGAGGTCGTCGAGGTGCAGTGCCACGTTGATGGCGATCTCGTCATGACGGCTACCGCTCGCGTTGCCCCGCCGAAGACCGCCTATGCGATGCCCGGCCAGGGTATCCAGCGTCCGGGGATGGGTCTGGCCGCGCGCGGACGCTCCGCTGAGGCGAAGAAGATCTGGGACCGCGCCGACAAGCACACGCGGGACGCACTCGGCTTCTCGATTCTCGCCGTGGTCCGCGACAACCCGAAGATTCTCCGGGCCCGCGGTACCGAGTACCGGCACCCGGACGGCGTCCTGCACCTGACCCAGTTCACGCAGGTCGCGATGGCTGTTCTCGCCGTCGCTCAGGTCGCTGAGCTGCGCGAAGCAGGCGTGTTCGTCGAAGACTCGTACTTCGCCGGCCACTCGGTCGGTGAGTACACCGCCCTCGCGGCGATTGCCGGTGTGCTTCCGCTCGAAGCCGTGCTCGAGGTCGTGTTCCAGCGCGGAACCACGATGCACCAGTTGGTCCCGCGTGACTCGAAGGGCCGCAGCAACTACCGTATGGCTGCGATACGGCCGTCGAAGTTCGGCCTCGCCGATGAGGATGTCGTCGGGTTCGTCAACGAGGTCGCACAGGACTCGGACGAGTTCCTCGAGGTCGTGAACCTCAACCTGCGTGGCGCGCAGTATGCGATCGCCGGCACGGTTGCGGGCATCGAGGCGCTCGAGCGTCGGATCAACGACCCGAAGGCGTTCATCGTCGTTCCGGGTATCGACGTGCCGTTCCACTCGACAGTCCTGCGGGACGGTGTTCCGGACTTCCGCCACAAGCTCGATGAGCTGCTGCCGGAGGAGATCGACTACAGCGTGCTGCTCGGCCGCTACATCCCGAACCTAGTCCCGAAGCCGTTCTCGCTCGACCGTGAGTTCGTGCAGGAAATCGCTGATCTCGTTCCGTCGGAGCCGCTGAACGAGGTTCTCGCGAACTTCGACTCGGTGACTCCCGCGAAGCTCGCCCGTACGACGGTCATCGAGCTCCTGGCCTGGCAGTTCGCCAGCCCGGTGCGCTGGATCGAGACGCAGGACCTGCTGTTCGGCGAGCTCGGAGTCGAGCGCTTCATCGAGGTCGGAATCGGCACTGCGCCGACCGTCGCGAACCTCGCGTCGAAGACGATTCAGATTCTCGGGGTCAAGGCGCAGGTCTTGAACGTCGAGCGCGACGCGGCCATCGTGACCGCAACCGACACCGACCCGGTCGAAATCGACGACGAGCCCGTCGTCGCCGCAGTCGAGGCCGCTCCGGCGGTCGCGGCAGCTGCGCCGGCACCGGTCGCATCGTCGGGCCCCCGTCCAGACGACATCGCCTTCACCGCGGCGGACGCCACCAAGGTGCTCATCGCGCAGTGGACGAAGGTCCGTCTGGACCAGCTGAGCGCAACGGACTCGATCGAGGGTCTCACCGACGGTGTCTCTTCGCGTCGTAACCAGCTGCTCATGGACCTCGGCGCCGAGCTGAACCTCGGACAGATCGATGGTGCGGCTGAGGCTGCACTGCCGGCGCTCGAAGGAACTGTCCTACAGCTGGCCCGCGGCTACAAGCCGCTTGGCCCGGTGCTGGGTGAGTCGATCGGCGAGCAGCTGCGCAAGGTGTTCGGACCGACGGGCAAGAAGCCGTCGGCGATCGGTGACCGCGTCAGCAGCTACTGGGGTCTCGGCGCGGGCTGGGTCCAGCACGTGACCGTCGAACTCGCGCTGTCGACTCGGGACGGATCGAGCGTTCGCGGTGGCGATCTCGGTGGCCTCAAGGTCACCGACGCCGAATCCGCGATCGACGCTGCCGTTACTTCGCTGGCTGCCCGCCGCGGCGTTCAGGTCTCGCCGGTGGCAACGGAAAGCGTTGCTGCGGTTGTCGATTCCGGTGCCGTGCTCGAACTCTCCGGAGTCCTCGAGGACGCCGCCCGCATGATCCTCAAGCGCCTGTCGCCTGAGGTTGCTGCCGCCGAGGCTGAGGCAACGAGCAGCGAGCTCGCTGACCTCGTCGCCGCGGAACTCGGAACGGACTGGGTCAAGGCCGTGTCGCCGGTATTCGACGACCGTCGTGCCCTGCTGCTCGACGACCGTTGGGCCAGTGCGCGCGAAGACCTCGCTCGCATGTGGCTCGGCGACAAGCGCAACGCCGCGGGCTTCCGTGGCGCCGGTTCGACCGTCGCTCGCCAGGCCACGTGGTGGGCCGAGAAGGCTGCATCGGAGAACCGTACGCTGCTGGCCAAGGCTTACCGTCAGATCGCCGAAGTCGCTCTCCACGACACGAAGGGCGACTGGGCCGACGACGTCGCCGTCGTCACCGGTGCGAGCAAGGGCTCGATCGCTGCCGCCGTCACCGCGCAGCTCCTCGCGGGCGGTGCGACGGTTGTCGCGACGACGTCCCGTCTCGACGACCAGCGCCTGGCCTTCTTCAAGGAGCTGTACGCATCGAACGCACGCAGCGGTGCCAAGCTGTGGGTCGTTCCGGCGAACATGGCGTCGTACTCCGACGTCGACGCGCTGATCGAGTGGATTCCGGCGACCCCGACAATGCTGTTCCCGTTCGCGGCTCCCCGGGTGATGGGTGACCTCACCGACGCCGGCGGTCGCGCGGAGACCGAGATGCGGGTCCTGCTGTGGTCGGTCGAACGACTCATCGGCGGGCTGTCCCGCAAGGACGCGGACCACGACCTCGACGCTCGACTGCACGTCGTGCTGCCGGGTTCGCCGAACCGTGGTCTGTTCGGCGGCGACGGTGCCTACGGCGAGTCGAAGGCCGCGCTAGACGCGGTCGTCGCGAAGTGGAGCGCCGAGCGCAGCTGGGCCTCACGGGTGACGATTGCCCACGCCTTGATCGGTTGGGTCCGTGGAACCGGCCTGATGGGCCACAACGACCCGATGGTCGAGGCCGTCGAGAAGGCTGGCATCCGTACCTGGTCGACGGACGAAATGGCTGCTGAACTGCTCGGACTGTGCACTACGGCGGAGCGGGACAACGCCGCGGGCAAGCCGCTGGTCGCCGACTTCACCGGCGGACTGGCCGAGATTGAACTTGATTTGCGAGGACTCGAGCGAGCGGCCGAACCTGCCGCTCTCGAGGGTGCGGAGGAGCCGACAATCTCGGCACTCCCGGCGCCGCCCTCGCTGCTTCCGGAGACCCCGGACGTGGCGTGGGGGCAGGTGCTGGCCGATCCTTCGGACCTTGTGGTCATCGTGGGAATGGGTGAACTGGGACCGCTCGGTAGCGCGCGGACCCGGTTCGAGATGGAGGTCGAAGACCGGCTGTCGACTGCTGGCGTGATCGAGCTTGCGTGGTCCACGGGGCTCATCACCTGGGACTCCACCGGACCGAATGGTGGAGGCTGGCTGGACAGTGAGGGGCAGCCGGTCGATGAGGCCGAGATTGCGGACCGCTTCCACGACGAAGTGGTGTCGCGCATCGGTATTCGCCCCTACGTGGACGACTTCGGCATGGTCGATCACCAGGTGCCGTTGCTTGCGTCGGTGTTCCTCGACAAGGACCTGACCTTTACCGTTGCCTCCGAGGCGGAGGCCAAGGCGTTCGTCTCGGCGGACCCGGAGCACACCTCGTTCGCGTTCAACGGCTCGGAGTGGCAGGTCACTCGCCACGCCGGAACCGAGATTCGCGTGCCCCGGAAGATGACGCTGACACGTACTGTCGGCGGTCAGATTCCGACCGGCTTCGATCCCGCGAAGTGGGGCCTGAGCGCGGAGATGACGAGTTCGCTCGACCGCGTGTCGCAGTGGAACCTCGTTTCGACCGTGGATGCCTTCCTGAGCAGCGGCTTCACGCCGGCTGAGCTCATGCGTTGGGTCCACCCCTCGCTCGTGGCCAACACACAAGGTAGTGGTCTGGGTGGCATGACCTCCCTCCGCTCGCTCATGGTCGATCAGCTGCTCGGCGAGCCGCGGCCGAACGACATCCTGCAAGAGGCGCTCGGCAACGTGATCGCTGCCCACACCGTGCAGTCGTACGTCGGTAGCTACGGTGCGATGGTCCATCCGGTCGCGGCATGTGCCACGGCGGCCGTGTCGGTCGAAGAAGCGGTCGACAAGATCCGTCTGGGCAAGGCCGAGTTCGTGGTGGCCGGTGGCTTCGACGACATCTCGGCAGAAGCCATCCAGGGCTTCTCGGAAATGTCGGCAACGGCCGACTCGAACGCGATGGCAGCGAAGGGCATCAACCCCCGCCGCTTCTCGCGAGCGAACGACCGTCGTCGCGGCGGATTCGTCGAATCGTCCGGTGGCGGAACGGTTCTCCTGGCCCGCGGTGATGTGGCGATGGCGATGGGCCTGCCGGTTCACGGTGTCGTCGCGTGGGCGCAGTCCTTCGCCGACGGTGTGCACACGTCGATCCCGGCTCCGGGACTCGGTGCGGTCGGTGCTGCTCGTGGCCGGCAGGGCTCGGGTCTGGCGCGTTCACTCGCGCAGATCGGTCTCACGGCCGACGACATCGCCGTGGTCTCGAAGCACGACACGTCGACGGCGGCGAACGACCCGAACGAGGCCGAGGTGCACGAGCGTCTCGCGGAGGCTCTCGGCCGAACGTCGGGTAACCCGCTGTTCGTCATCTCGCAGAAGTCGTTGACCGGTCACGCCAAGGGTGGTGCGGCAGCGTTCCAGATCATCGGACTCTGCCAGGCGCTGCGGTCGGGAATCATCCCGCCGAACCGGAGCCTGGACTGCGTCGACGACGAGATGGCGAAGTTCGAGCACCTGGTGTGGGCACGCAAGCCGCTCATGTTCGAGAACGGACTGAAGGCTGGTCTTGTCACGAGCCTCGGATTCGGTCACGTCTCGGGTCTGGTGTGTGTGGCTCACCCGCAGGCGTTCATCGAGTCGATCCCGGAGGACAAGCGGGCGGAGTACCTTGCTGCTGCGCAGGCTCGCGAGATCGCCGGTCGGGTCCGAATCTCGTCGGCGATGCACGGTGGGGACGCACTCTACGAGCGCCCCGCGGACCGTCGTGTGGCATCGCGTGATGACGAGGGCGCGCTGCTGCTCTCGAACGACGCGCGACTCGGCGAGGATGGCATCTACCTGGTTCCGGGCGCCGGATGCCGGTAGTCGGAATTGGTATGGACATCGTGTCGGTGCCGGAGTTCAGCGAACAGCTGACCCGGCCCGGCTCGGTGTTCGCCGCCCGGGCGTTCACCGCTGCCGAAGCCTCGTACTGCGGTTCGGATTCGGCTCGGTTTGCAGCGCGGTGGGCAGCTAAGGAGGCCGTTCTCAAGGCCTGGTCGTCGTCCCGTTTCGGGCAGGCGCCGGAAGCTCCGGAACAGCTCTACCAGGAGATCGAGGTCGTCAAGGACACGTGGGGCCGGCCTGCTGTGGTTTTGCACGGCACAGTCGCGGCGTGTCTCGAGGGTGTTCGGGTGCACGTGACGCTGACGCACGATGGGCCGATGGCGGGCGCGATGGTGGTGCTGGAGAAGTAGAAGCAGTACATGAGACTGGAGTCTGAACCGCGGAACGCGGGTCAGACTCCAGTCTCATTTGCTTGCATCGAGGAACGCGGCGACGGCAAGGCGCGCAATCCCAACCGCCCGATCGCAGGTCGCCGCGTTGACGGTCACCGTCGGAATCAGTTCCGTGCCCTCGTACGACAGAACTGGGTCGAACTTCTCGCCGGTGTGTGGATCGCCAGTCCGGATTGCAATTGTGCAGGAATACGACGTTGTGCTTTGGGTCGCCGGTCGGCCGTCGATGTCGACTGTCTTCTCAGATCTGCGGGGCTCAGATGCTGGTTTCTCGCTGCTCAGGTCGATCGTCACGAAGTTCCCGTCGGACGTGGTGAACCAGCACGACCCGAGGGCTGTGGTTTCGGCGTCGATTGTGGATTGACCTGATCCGGTGGCGGCCTTGATGGCAAGGCATGGATCGGACACGGCGGTGGAGTGGAACGCATGGTGGCCTGAGGTTTGCCGTAGAGGCTTGTTGTCCAAACGCGTGATCGCCGAAGCGGTTACTTTGCGCAGTTGCTTGCAGACAGCGCTGGCGCCGTTCTGCCGAACGTCGATTCGTACATCGAAACCCGAAACGAACGGGACGAAGTGAAAACACATCTGTGTGGCCTCGTTCCCTTCGCTCGCTTCGAACACGGTGGTGCCTTCGAGCTGGATTTCGGTCGGCTTCGACACCTTCTTGGCGGCGGTTGGAACGAATTCAACACCCACCACGGCCTTCTCGAACTCAGCCCAACAGCCGAAGTCCGACCGGAGCGCGTCGACGGTCTTGACTCTGCCGATGGCGGCAAGAGCGCTCTGGTCGAGAAAGCCGCAGGGATCGAGCATTCGTAGCGCTGCGATCGTCGTGACGAACTTCCGACTGCCTGCATCGAGTGATGTTGCGTAGGAGGGTGTTTCGACGGCCGGCAGCCTCGCGGACAGTGCTCGGCCTGCTACATGCGTGCCGCATGCTGCTGTCACTCCGAGCGCGGTGATCGCCAGCAGTGCCATGCCGAACCGCTTCATTTGCTTGCCTCCAGGAATTCCTGTGCGAAGGCCTTGATGGCCTCGGTGAGCTGTGCGCGACCGGTGCGCACGGTGATGTCGATGCCGCGGTGGTCGACGATCCCGGCGACGTGGATGGTCTGGTCGTCGACGACCGCTTTCAGCCGGGCATCGGGCTGGTCGAGAATGTCCACGCCGGTCAGAACGGTGTGTTCGGCGAGGACGTGCGGCCGGCTCTGCGCGGTGATGCTGCCGCTGGGACCGATGAAGTCGCAGGTCAGGACGCCCGGATTGATCGAGCCGCGGGCACTCGTGATCGTGCCGACGACCGCTTCCGCGGCGGATCGTAGTGCTGTGCATTCGACGGGCAGGTCAACTGATTCGATGCGATAGTCGTCATCGACCGGGGCAGTCGATGCCTGGAGATCCGTAGCCCGCGGATCGACGACCACGTGAATATTGCCGGACGGGTGCGCAATCGGCGCGCTGAGCGTCACGAAGTGCTGGGTCATCGTGCCGTAGAGGCAGTACGCCCACGGCGAGGACGGTCCTTGGAGGAGTCGCTTCGTGACCGTGATCGGCTGGTCGAGCTGGCGGGCAAGGTCACGCGCCGAAATCAGGTCACAGAAGTCTGGCGTCTGCGTCGTTGCTTGTGACGGCGCGGCGCACGCAGACAAGGCAAGCGCAGCGAGCGCGACGACGAGTTGCTTGATCACGCTCGATTGGACGCAGCTGCCATCCGATCGGTTCCGTCGGAATGGTTAGTGGAATGGTCCGAACACCCGGGCACTGTTGTTGCTGGCATCGATGTTGTCGCCCCCAACGGTGACGCCGACTATGACCGCGTTGTCATCACCGATTGCACTGGCGAAGTTGTTGTTTGCGGTGCTGTTCGTGCTCCCTATGCTGTTGCCTGCGATAGCGATGTTGCGATTTCCGAATGACGTTGCGGTGTTGTTGTCGGCGGTCGCATCTGGGGAGTCGACGTTGGTCCCGGCAGTCGCGGTGTTACCGCTGCCGACAGCGAGCGCTCGGTTATTGGTGCCGTCGCCGACGACGCAGGCGTTGTTGGTACCTACGCTGACGTCGCGCGGTCCGACAAAGTTGTTGCCACTCGACGCGTAGCAAAATTCTGCGGACGCGGTGCCGGGGAAGAGTGCGAGCCCGCCCGAGGCAAGAGCGAGTGTGATGAGAGTCTTGGCCGTATGGCGTGCGGTGATGTGCATGGACCTGCCGGGCCGGATGGTCCGGTTTGTCGAGAAATCGGACAAATATGCCCAGCCCGAGCGGTTCCATCAGAATCCGGCGCGCGAATCCGTTTCGATGACCAGCAGGTAGGCCTTCATCAGCCGCTTGAGTTCGGTGACCGCGGCTTGCTGGTCCTGGCCGTCCTGAATCGAGAAGTTGAGAATCGAGAAGACCGACTTCACGAGGACCTGTGCCATGAGCATTCGCTTGGCCTCGGGCGTGCGGGGGACGAGTGGCCGGATCATGCCGGCCACGATTGCGGCGAACTCGTTCTGGTGAATCTGGCCGGTCAGACGCGTCGACGGGGTCGACTCCATCGCCATCCACACTTCTTTGCGCGAACGGTCGTTCACCCAGAATTCGGAGAGGTGATCGACGAACGTGTTCATGAATTGCAACCACTCGATCGACGGCACCTCGCCGTTGAATTCCTTGAGCTTTTCACCGACGGCCGCGAGGTCCTGGCGGTTGAGTTCGGACACGATCACATACTTGTTCGCGAAATACCGGTACAGCGACCCGATCGGTACCTGCGCACGCGACGCGACTTCTTCGCACGTGAACGCCTCGAACCCGACCTCGGTGAGCAGTTGACGCGAGACGCTCAGCATGGCGTCGAATTTCTGCTGGCTTCGTTCCTGCGTGGGACGGCGCCGGGGCAGAAGTTCGACGGGCTCATCGAGGACAGAGCTGTGGACTCGAACGTCGGAAGTCGTCGGCGAATCCACGATGACAAGGTTACCGCCGCGTAGCTTGTGCAGCGCGCATTAGGTAGGCGGGCATTGTGTCCAGGGATTCCGGGGCGCCCTGCGCTCAGGATCGACGCGATTGCCCGATTCATTCCATTTGCGCAGGTAGTGGCCGCTTGTTCCGGGCGTTCGGCCAGATCTGGTGATTTTCAAACCGATGGCTGCGGCGCACAATCATTGAGTCGGATAGATCACGCGGAGGTGGTGCTCAATGATCGAGCTTCCGCACCCCAAACGGGTCCCGGCAGTGCGTGCGGCCCCGGGCAACCGCGTCGATTGGGTCGACATCGCCAAGGGGTTGGCGATGGTTCTCGTCGTCATATACCACGTTTGCCTGTTCATGGTGGCGAGGCATTTGACGCCCACCGACTGGAACCGCCTCAACGGATTTCTGCAGCCGGTCCGGATGCCGCTCTTCATGCTGACGTCCGGTCTGTTCGCCCAGAAGATGATCAAAATGGCGTGGCTGCCGGTGCTTCGCACGCGGGTCGGCCTGATGATCTACCTGTACGTCGTGTGGCTGTTCATGTTCTTCGTGGTGCACAACCTACTGCCCGATGAGGTCCGGCACCGCGGCTATGCCCGGGCGTCGAATCTGATCACCGGGCTGTACTGGCCGACGAATGCGCTGTGGTACCTCTACGCGATCGCGATCTTCATCGTTCTGGCCAAGCTCCTCAGGCGCGCGCCGATCCCGGTGCAACTGGGGCTCGCGCTGGTCAGCGCCGTGTGGATTCAGTACGACAACTATGTGCGCTTCCCGTTCTCGAACTTCTTCGAGTACTTCCTCTACTTCCTGATCGGTCTGCACCTCAAGGACCTTGTCATCGAGATCGGAAGGAGGGCTTCCGGGGCTCTCCTCGTCGGCGGCATCGCGAGTTACGCCGTGTTCGACCTGCTGAAAAACGTTCTGCACGTCCCAGCGTTCAAGGTCGGGGTGAGCATCGCCGGGGTGGCGACCGCGGTCGTGATCTCGTCGATGTTGGTGGGCACCCACGTCGGTGCTGTCCTCAACAAGATCGGTCAGAACACGTTGCCCATCTTCCTCATGTTCGACATGTGGATCGCCCTGTGGACGTGGGTGCTGATGCAGGGGCCAGAGTTCCCGGGGTCGCCGTTGGTGGTAACCACGCTGGTCGTCATCTACGGGCTGATCATGCATCGGTTCCTCATGTGGGCACATTTCCGATGGCTGTTCGAATTGCCCCGTCTGCCGGCGAAAAAGAAGGTCGCAGCCTAGGCGACGAACATCGCCTCCACTTCGGCGTGGATGTCGACGTCCTGAGGTTCGAGGTCGAGCTCGGGGAGAGCCTCGGCGGCGGCCGCGAGCCGCATCATGGGCGCGTGCATCGGTTGTGTCAGCACGCCCGGATCGCTGATTCGGCGGGGTGTCACCGGTCCGAGGTCGAGCGCGTCGGCGTAGTCCTGCGCTCGGGCTTTGGCTTGGCGGACAGCTTCTTGACGCGCTCTGCGTTCAGTTTCTGCTCGGTTCGACTCGGTGAGGTCCCAGCCGATTCCGTGGATGGTCAGCCCCTCGACGCGACTCATCGCGGTGATCCATTTGCCGAGTTCGGTGAACTGGACGAATTCGGCGGTGACGCTGACACGCGCTGTGTGAACGAAGGGGAGTTGCTTGCCCTTCTCGTGCCAGGGGCGTCGTGCGCTGGTGGTGATCTGATCGAATGCGAATTTCGTGACGGGACCGTGGGCGTCGTCGTGGATCGCTTCGAGCGACTCCCGTACCTGGGCGAGGGACGTGACGACCGCTTCGAACACCACAGCGGCCGTCGACCCCTCCCGCGAGAGCGTCGCGCTGACCATCGCGCGCTCGGGGCGAAGCTTGATCGAATGGGAACCGCGAACGTTGATCGAGATCTTGGCCATGAAGGCGAGGCTAGCGCTCAATGTGCGCCGAAAAAATAGTTCGAGAGTTAGTCGAATCGGGCATCGCCTGTTCGACGGGGTAGTGAGGTGGCTGAAGGGCAGCCCCCAAACGGAAGGATCATCGCCATGCGCAAGCTAGTGGCGTTCGAGCAGCTCACGTTGGATGGCTACGCCGCTTCGGGGGAGGGAATGGGGCTCGAATGGACGCTCCGGGGCTACTCCGACGAGTTGGCGGCCTACGTCGACGACCACGTTCGAGCAGACTTCGATACCGCCGTCTACGGGAGGCGGACGTACGAGTTGATGTACGGCTACTGGAGCACGCAACCGACCCCGGAGAGCACGGAGCACGATCGGGACCATGCCGAGTGGGTCAACAAAGTTGACAAGATCGTCTGCTCGACGACTCTGGAAACTGCGGACTGGAACAACACTCGGCTTGTGTCCGGGAATCTTGCCGAGGAGTTCGCCCGTCTCAAGGACGAGCCGGGGGAGACGATCGCGATCTTCGGCAGCCCGACGCTTGTCCACTCGTGCATTGAACTCGCGCTCATCGATGAGTTCCGCGTCATCGTGCACCCGGTCACCGTCGGAGCCGGAACACGTCTGTTCCCGGCCAACTTTGCGACCGAACTCGATCTGATCGAGTCGACGTCGTTTTCCACCGGCGCGGTTTACCTGCGCTACCAGGTTCGTTGAGAAAGGCACAAACCATGCAGTATTTGATGTTGATCCGTCTCGATCCCAGCCTCGCGCCCGCCGAAGGGCCTGATGACAAGCTCATGGAAGAAATGGGCGTCCTGATGGACGAGATGACGAAAGCCGGTGTCCTCGTGAACACCGCCGGACTGCGTCCGATCGAGGAAGCGACCCGCGTTCACCAGCGACGGGGACGCCAGAAGATCGTCGACGGGCCGTTCGCCGAGTCCAAGGAGGTCATCGGCGGATTCTGTTTGCTCGAGACCGCTACCAAGGAGGAGGCGGTGGAGTGGACCTCGCGATTCCTCGCAATCCACGGTCCTGAGTGGGACATCGAGGTGGAGGTTCGGCAGCTCGATCAGGGCTAGAAGTTCGTCCGCCGGCCCGCAGCGTGCAGCACACTGGACGTATGCGGGCATGGCGGGTTCTTCGACCCGGTCCAATCGGATCGGTGCCTCTCGAATTCACGGATATTCCGGTGCCAGAACCGGAATCGGGGGAGTTGCTCGTTCGCGTCGTGTCGTGCGGAGTGTGCCGAACCGATCTCCACGTGGCCGAAGGCGACCTGCCGGTACATCGCGAGGGCGTCGTCCCCGGACATGAGGTCGTCGGCGAGATCGTCGGGCTGGGATCGGCGGTCAGCGGATTCGCGGTCGGGGATCGCGTGGGAATCGCATGGCTGCGGTCGACATGTGGCACGTGTCGCTACTGCCGGCGCGGAAGTGAGAATCTGTGCCCGAACTCGCGCTACACCGGTTGGGACGCCGACGGCGGCTATGCCGAATACGCCGTCGTCCCAGCTGAATTCGCACTGTCACTACCGGATGGGTACTCCGACGCCGAACTCGCGCCGCTACTGTGCGCGGGCATCATCGGTTACCGCGCTCTCATGCGCGCGGAACTGCCGTCCGGTGGACGGCTCGGTATCTACGGTTTCGGGGGCAGTGCCCACTTGACCGCGCAGGTCGCCCTGCATATGGGTGCAGAAGTCCACGTGATGACGCGTGGCGAGAACGCGCAGAAGTTGGCGCTCAAACTGGGCGCAACCTCGGCGCAAGGTCCGGCGGACCCACCGCCCGTGGCGCTCGACTCGGCGATCATGTTCGCACCGGTCGGCGACCTATGTCTGCCGGCGCTCGAGGCGCTCGACCGGGGCGGGACACTGTCGGTCGCCGGCATCCACCTCAGCGACATTCCGCCGCTGAACTATCAGCGCCATCTCTTTCAAGAACGGCAGATCCGGTCGGTGGCGTCGAATACGCGACAGGATTCGCGCGATTTCCTGGAGTTTGCGGGCAACCATCATCTCGATGTCAGTGCGACGCCGTACCGGTTCGACCGGGCTCAAGTAGCGCTCGCGGATCTGGCCGAGGGCCGTATAACGGGCGCTGCGGTGCTCTTTCCGTAACGGACGAAATTCTTCAAAAACTCTGTAGCTGAACAGTCTTCGCTGTTCAGGCGGTATCGCGTGCCAAGAACTTGTCAGAGGTCGGCCGCATAGTACTGAGGCGCACCGAGAAAGCGGTGCAACGACACGCCAGAGATGGAGAAAAAATGTTCAGTTCGGAAAGTTCGCCGCAGGGTTACCCGCCGCCGGTTCAGGGCCAGCCGCAGTACGCGCCGCAGGGCTACTACGTCCCCCAGCCGCTGAAGAAGTCGCACAAGGTCCGGAACATCCTCATCGCGGTCCTCGTCTTCTTTGTGATCGCGGCGATGGCCGCCAACATGGGTGGTGGGTCGACGAAGCAGACGGCAGCCGCCGACGCCGGTCTCAACAGTCCGGTCCGTGACGGATCGTTCGAGTTCGTGGTCACGAGCGTCGAGCGCGGGATCGGCACGGTCGGCGACAATCCCTATCTGCAGAAGAACGCGCAGGGTGCATTCACGATCGTTCACCTGACGGTCAAGAACATCGGCGACAAGCCGGAAAGCTTCCTGCCGGGAAGCCAGAAGGTGTTCGACGCCGCCGGCCGCGAATTCACCAACGACGCCGCAGCCGCGATCAACCTCGAGGCCGAAACGAGCCTGCTCGCCGAGATCAATCCCGGCAACACCGTCACTGCCGCAGTGGTCTTCGACCTCCCTGCCGGCTCGGATGCGAAAACCATCGAGCTCCACGATTCGCTGTTCTCCGGCGGAGTCGTCGTCAAGCTCGACTAGGGCGGAGTATCTGCAATATCCCCGCCGACCTGGCGAAACGCGAGTTGTCGTACCCGCGTGATTACCTGAAATCCGGCCGGTCGCGACCCACAAGGTCGCGCCCGTGCCGCCAATCGTTCTTTCAAGAGAGGAGAACGAACATGATCAATCCAGAGGCCCTCGGCCGAGCGGTGACATTCGCCGCCGCCGCTCACGCTGATCAGACCCGGAAACGTGCGGCGGGTGACCTCCGTCCGCGCATTCCGTACATCAGTCACCTGCTCGCAGTGGCGTCGATCGTGATCGAAGACGGTGGAGACACCGACGAGGCGATCGCCGCCCTGCTGCACGACTACATCGAGGATGTCGAACCCCACGGGGCCGACAAGATCGCGGCCGAGTTCGGGCCGCGCGTTCGGGACATCGTCGTCGGCTGCACCGGTGCCAAGAAGGAGGAGATCCCGGACTTCCGCACCCGAAAGCAGCGTTACATCGACCACCTGTGGTCGGAGCGGTGCCCCGGCGTGATTCGAGTGTCGCTGGCGGACAAGGTGCACAACTCCCGGTCGACCGTCAACGACCTCGTGGCGGACGGCCCGGCGATGTGGGACCGCTTCAATGCGGGGGTTGCGGATCAGCTGTGGTGGTACGGCGAATTGTCGGCGGCGTTCGTGGGGCACTCCGCGCGCGGCCGGGCCGATGCCGCTCGGGCCGCGGAATTCGCGGGCCTGGTGACGCGCATGCGTGAGCTCTCGACCAACTGACCCGCGCGGATAAGGAGATAGCCATGGGGTACTACGTTCAGATTCCGGCGGACAACATCGGCCGGATCCTCGCCGAATTCCGTCCGCCGGAACACCAGTTGATCGACGTTCGCCTCGATCCGAAGGGTGCCGAGGGAACAGCTTCCTTCGCGGACACCATGCGGACCGTTTTGCACGCGATCGTCACTGACTGGCCGGCCGGGACCGTCTTCGTCGCCGCTTTCGACGACGACATGCGGTACGTGCAGGGCATGCACTACCCGACCTCGTGGCTCATCGAATTCGGCCGTCAGGATGCGGAGACGATGCGCCGGGCGACCGCGGCCGGATGGATCGATCCGGAGGCTATTCCGGCAGGTCACCTCGATTTCGACAGCCAGATCGAGTGGCAGAACAACCTCGTTCAAGAGCTCGACTGGCAGGTCGATGGATTGCCGAAGATCGCGGCAGAGCTCGAGAAGGCGGCGTTCGAGTTTCTCGGCGCAGGGCCGGAAGACGTCTTCCAGTTGCAGATCTTCTACAACAACGACGACGGCGACTTCGACGAAGACTTTGTCGTCGAGCCGACGGACGAGTTCGAGGAAAGCGTGGTGAAGCAATGATCGACGAGGTGAGGGAATGCTTCGAACGGCTCCGGGCAGAGTTCGGAGTCCTCGTGAAGCCGCTCGACGGACCGGCGTGGACGCGGGCGAGATTCGCTCTGGGGCCATTCCCGGCTCTGGTCGAACTCGACGAAGAGTCGGGCTTTGCCAGCGCTTTCGTCGCACTGCGCGGGTTCCCGGAAAAGGAGACGACGGACGTCCTCGCCCAATTGGACCTTCCACGGCCACTCGTGCACAGCCCGCGTTTCCAGATCGATCCGATGCTCGTCGAGTATGTGCTCGAGTTCAGCGAGTTCACCGTCGAGCGTGCACTCCAGATCGTCGCAACAGCGTCGATGATGGCGGTCCAAGTGACCGAGAAGGCGTGGAACGAGATCGGCGATGGCTGGCAGCAGCACTACGGCGATGCGGGGTTGGCGCCGGGCGATGCGAATACCGCGGAACCATGGCGTCTCCTGCGGACTGACCCGGTGCCGTTCTATCCGTGGGATGACCTGGACCCGGAGGCCGAGGGGAGGTCGCCGCGAACAGTGATCGAGAACCTCACTCCCGGCGACTGGACCGATCTGGAGGACATGCTCGTGTTCGCGCGTGAAGCTCAACCGCCATTGCATTACGAGGCGGCGGAGGCGCGGCAGTTCATCGCGCGATGTCTCCTGCTGAACAACGAGGACTTCCTCGACCCCGCCGAGAATTCTCGTCCGATCGAGGAATGGTCGATCGAGCACACTCTCGCGACGCTGACCCGCATGTTCGTGTTCGACGCGACGCCGTTCACGAGGTGGCTGCACCTGTTCGAAGAGGGAACCACTTCGAGGTTGTTGCAACGCGTAGCGAACTTCAGCTTCTAATCAGGAGCGTCGAACGGTCTGGGATCTTCGTGCAGATGCTGGATGTGCCGAAGCCGACGGCCGAAGCCGGCCAGGAGGAACACCAGGCCCGTACACAGCAGCCCGACCAATAACACTGCTCGTTCGTGACCGGCATAGTCGACTATCGCGGAGGGAACGAGAACGAGAGGTCCGATTCCCAAGAGCAACCAGATGACGGCTATGAGATCCCAGCCGTTCCAGATGTGAAGTCGTGGGTCCATGGTGCACACCCCCACTAACCAGTGTGCCCCGACGTCGGCACAAACAAAACAGCACCGACCCGCGGTGGGCCGGCGCTGTTCGTACAGCGTGTGTCAGTACCTCGGCAGTGACGGGTCGATGTAGTCGACCCAGGCCATGATGCCGCCGTTGAGGTTCCAGGCGTTCTCAAAGCCCGCAGCGCGGAGCTTCTCGACGGCCTCGGCACCACGGAAGCCGGCGCGGCAGTGCGCGACGATGTGGGTGTCCTGGGCGAACTCCTCGATGCGCACATCGAGTTCGCCCAGTGGTACGAGCTTTCCGCCGATGTTGACGGTCTCGTATTCGCTCTCTTCACGAACGTCGAGCAGCGTGAAGTCCGCGCCGGATTCGCGGAGCTTCTTCAGATCGCGCGCGGAGATGTCCCACTTGCTCTGGCGCGCAGCCTGATTGCCGCCGAGCTTGTCGAGGACACCCTCGGCACCCGAGACCGCCACGGCGACCTGCGGAAGCGTCCGAGGGTCGGCGTTCTCGACCGCTGCAACGTCGGCTTTGCCGAAGACGTCCTCGGCAACGGGGGAGACTGCGGACAGCGTTGCGGCGAGGATCTCCTCCCGCGTGCCCAGCTTGCGGTCAGCCACCGTCACGGTCCACGACGAGAAGTCGAAGGTCGTCGGCAGTCCGCCGTCTTCGGTGATCTGGTCGGCCGCACCAAGCAGGATGCGAACAGCGTCGCGGTACTGCTCCTCGATCGACGTGCCGCGACGCTTGAGGGTCACCGAGAACGACGAGGGCGTGAGGTTGTAGTCCAGATCCTGACCCACGAGCATCACGCCCGGACCGTCCGGCACGTGCCGGTAGTCCGCCACGTCGAGGATGAAGCCCTCGACGAGACTGCGCTGGATGAAGCGGTGGAACACACCTGCAGCGTTGGAGAGGTCAGCTCCTGGCGTCGCCGGGATGGCAACCGTCAGCTTGAGGGGGTTCACTTCGCTCCTGCCGGGGTACGCGGGGTGCGGGTCGGGATCGTCCGGGTCGGCTTGATGACGGTCTTCGCCGCTTCGATCTTGGCCTCGCATGCGTGCGCCGCCTCGATGAAGAGCTGAGCCTCCTCGACGCGCTGTGCAGCGATCGTGAGGTTGCCCGTCGGAGTCGCGTCAGCGTGGAAGTCGAGCAGGTAGGCGCCGAACTTTCCACCGGCGAAGCGGTCGAAGAACAGTTCGGTGTCGAAGAACCGCTTCTTCCACTCGGCGACGACCTGCTCCGCGTCCTCGGTCACGTCCGGGAACTCGGAACGGACGAGTGCACGCGCGGCGAGAACCATCGCGTTGTAGGCAAGCTGCTCGGCCTTGGTCGCGTCGTGGTCCTCTTCGAGCGCGAGCTGGGCGTCCCACGACGCCGACTCGGCCTTGAGAACCTCGAGCCCGAACAGGGACACGACCTCACCGGCGCACTCACCGACACCGTGGTCACCCATGGTGAACAGGCGGGCGTCGGCGAAGTCGGTGTAGAACTCCGGTGCCTCGGCGTAGACCGGGATGTCGGAGAACGGGTCGACGATGGCCTTGAGGCCACGCTTTCCGAGACGCAACGACCAGTCCTGGAAGGTCTCGCCGTCTTCACGTGCGGCGAGGTACTCGTCGATGAGAGCGTCGACGACCTTCGGTGCGTTCTTCGACGGAACCGCACCGACGGCCATGCCGTACTTGCCGGCGTTCTCCTTGCGCTGGCCACCGAGGATGACCTGGAAGTGCGGCACACGACGGCCGTCCATGCCGCGCGAGTTTCCGTAGAAACCGATGTCGGCGAGGTGGTGCTGGCCGCACGAGTTGAAGCAGCCCGATGCCTTGATCGACATCGACTTGACCTGCTCGTCCTGCTCTTCCGCACGCGGAATCATCTGGTCGCGCAGGACACCGGCGAGACCACGCGAAGAGGCGATGCCGAGCTTGCAGGTGTCCGTACCCGGGCACGCCGTGACATCGGCGATGGTGTTCGCGCCGCCGGCGGCCAGGCCGATGGCCTTGAGTTCGGAGTAGACGGCCGGAAGGTCGGCGTCGGAGATGAAGCGCAGAACCATGTTTTGGTCGACCGTGGTACGCATCTGGTCGCCCGAGTACTTGCGCGCGATGTCCGCGAGCCCGCGAGCCTGGGTCGACGTCAGGTCACCGATCGGCAGGTGGATCGTGACGACGCGGTAGCCCTTCTGGCGCTGCGACATGACGTTGGTGACGTTCCATGCGTCGAAGCCCTCCGGACGCGGTGCGCCGTTGAGGGGGAGTGCTTCGCGAACCGGCTCGCCCTGCGTGACCGGCAGGTTCTGGATGTAGTCCAGGTGCCGCGGGTCGGCCGGGATCGTCTTGAGCTCTTCCTCGACGAGACGACGGAACTCTTCGATACCGAGCTTGGCGACGAGGAACTTGATGCGGGCACGGTTGCGGTTCTTGCGCTCACCGAGCTTGGCGAAGATACGCGCGATCGCCTGCATGGTCGTGAGGAGGTCCTCGACCGGAACGAACTCGCTGAGGGTCTCGGCCTGGTACGGAACCGTGCCGAGTCCACCGCCGACGACGACCTTGAAGCCGCGCTTGCCGTCGACGACGCGTCCGATGAAACCGCCGTCGTGCATCTGGACGAGACCGCAGGCCTCGTGCTCGCAACCGGAGAACGCGGGCTTGAACTTACGTCCGAAGTCCTGCACGTCCGGGTGGCCGAGGAGGAACTCCATCATGGCGCGGGCGTACGGCGCGACGTCGAAGGCCTCGGTGTGGCAGACGCCGGCGAGCGGGCAGGCGGTGATGTTGCGGATCGAGTTACCGCACGCTTCCTGCGTGGTGATGCCGACCGCGGCGAGGCGGCGCATCATGTCCGGGGTGTCCTCGATGTGCACATAGTGCAGCTGGAAGTCCTGGCGCGTGGTGACGTGCAGGATCGCGTCCGAGTATTCCTCGGCACAGTCGGCGATGACCTCGAGCTGTTCCGGCGTCAGACCACCGAACGGAAGCTTGATGCGCTGCATGCCCGGCGCGTCCCACGCGGTGTCGGGACCCTTGGTGGGCTTGTCAGCGAATTCGAGCTGGCGGGTGGCATAGCCATCGAAGCGTTCGCCATTGTCGTAGCGCTGGCCGTACGCGCCGCGACGAAGGCGCGTTTCGGCGAATACCTTCTCGTCGAGCTTGCCTTGGAGGCGAAGGCCGATCTGACCTTCGAAACGGTCGATCTCTTGGGCCCACTTCTCCGGCATCTTGCCGTCGAGCAGGTTGCTCCAGGTCGTCATCTAGTAAGAACTCTCGCTGGTTGTCAACAGGGCAGGGGCTAGCTGCTTGTGAATCAAGCTGCAATCATATCGGGAATCAGACACTGCTTATTCCCCCGGTCCGGGTGGGGGATCTCGGTCGTGCATGGCCGGGCGGAATGACGTCCCTGGGTTAGCTGACGTGGTCGGCTTCGCCATTGTATTCACGCATTTCGTCGTCGAGGTCTGTGCAGGGCTCACGCATGACCTGCTCGCTGAGGTTGAGGATTGCCCGCTCCGGTCGCCCCGACATGTCGGACCTAGGGGCTAGGGTCGCACGGTGAAGCAGATCGTGCAGGTGAGGCTGGAAACTGATGCTTCCCAGCTTGACGCACTGCGGCGGACACTGACCGCGTGCAACGAGACCGCGACCCTTATCGCTCGGATCGCCCACGACAAGAGGGTGTTCCGGTCACGGGATTTGCGCGCGATCACGTATGCCCAGGCCCGCTCCCACCGCGGATTGGGTGCCCCGGTCGCCCAATCGTGTATCCGCAAGGTCGCTGACGCCTACGCCACAAAGAACGCGAACCTGCGCAACGGCCGGTACGGCAAACCCGGGTCGAAACGGTACGAGAAGGTCGCGGCCAAGGTGATTAGCTTTCGAGAGTGGGCGGCACAGTCGTTCGACGACCGCTGCCTGTCCTGGGCATATGACGAAAAGAATCCGGCCTCGGGCCGGGTCTCGATCTGGACCGTGGACGGGCGGGTGAAGAACATCCGGTTTACTGGCGACCCGAACCAGGTCGACTTGCTGCGGACGTGCCGCAGTGGGGAAACGGATGTGGTGATCCGACGGCAGCGCCGCGGCGGGCAGGTGCGGGCATTCCTGCTGGCCACGATCGACATCGCCGAACCTGAGACTCGTACCGAAAATGTGCTGAACACTGCTGAGGGGTGGATCGGTGTTGATCTGGGGATTGAGAACATCGCCGTAACTTCCGACAGGTCCCTCGCCCAACATTTGATGAGCACCTTCGGTGCCCTGGCACCATCCGGGTCCGCCGGTCGGGGCAGCATCAAGGAACGCCGCACGCGCAACCGCGAACTGCGGCAGAAACTGCAGAAGAAAGGCACCAAGTCAGCGAAACGACTCCTCAGGAAACGTGCCCGCCGAGAGGCTCGTTTCGCCGCGGACGTCAACCACCAGATATCGAAACAAATCGTGGCCGAGGCTGAACGCACCGGACGTGGCATAGCGGTCGAAGATCTGACCGGTATTCGCGAACGGGTACGGCTCCGCAAGTCTCAGCGCGCCACACACTCCAGTTGGGCCTTCGCCCAGCTGGGAGCGTTCCTCTCCTACAAAGCAGCCCGCGCAGGTGTGCCGATCGTCGCAGTCGACCCGGCCTACACCAGCCAAACCTGCACCGCGTGTAACTACGTCGACAAACGCAACCGGACCAGCCAGGCAGTGTTCATTTGCCGCAACTGCGGATACACCGCAGAACACGCAGACATCCTCGGCAGCGATAACATCGCTCGCCGGGCAGCAGCCACCTGGGCCCGGTCAACGGCCCCTAGCGCGGCGCAAGACATGACTGCCAGTCAGGGATTGCAGCTGCAAACCATGCCCTTGGGGCCGGGTAGTTGACACCCATCGGTAAGAATCGAGCGGTGCTGAGGATCTACCGTGCCGAACGTTCCGAGGACCTCGTCGGAGGGCTCGCTCAGCTCCTCGCGGAACCCCTACGGGATCCGCTGGCACGCGAGGTCATCGCGGTACCCGCGAAGGGCGTCGAGCGGTGGATCAATCAACAGTTGGCGACCGTTCTCGGTGCTCAGGCCAACGACGGCATCGCGGCGAACATCGACTACAGCTCGCCGTCGCGAATCGTGGCGAATCTGATTGCCACGGCCACCGGCGTCGATCCCGACCGGGACCCCTGGTCCGCCGACCGGCTGTCCTGGACGGTCCTGGAAGTCGTCGACTCGGTGATCAAGGAACCCTGGTGCGCGGTGCTCGCGCGCCACCTGGGCGAGGGCACGGTGAGCCACCGCAACGGCCGCCGCTACGCGACTGCCGCCC
The DNA here is from genome assembly GCA_021372355.1 of Nocardiaceae bacterium. Lineage (GTDB taxonomy): Bacteria > Actinomycetota > Actinomycetes > Mycobacteriales > Mycobacteriaceae > Smaragdicoccus. The sequence continues at coordinate 38,596 of JAJFUQ010000032.1, forward strand.
ACCTGGCCGGGCTGTTCAGCTCGTATGCGAGTCAACGGCCATCGATGCTCGTCGATTGGGCGACCGGTGCGGACGACGTCGACGACGATCTGAAGTGGCAGCCCGAACTGTTTCGTCGAGTGCGCTCGAAGATCGGGCCGAGCCCCGCCGAGCGCCTCCCACAAGCCTGCGCGGCATTGCGTTCGAATCCGGATCTCTCTGACCTGCCGGAACGCATCTCGGTGTTCGGGCCGACGCGCCTGACGGCGGAGCAACTCGAGGTGTTCGCGGCGCTCGGCGAGCACCGGGACGTCGTCTTGTGGCTGCCACATCCGAGCGCGGCGATGTGGGAGAAGCTCGCGAACTCACCGGAGGCCGAGTCACGGTCCGATGACCGGACGACGCGCCTGCTCACGCACCCATTGCTGGCAAGTCTCGGCCACAGCGTGCGCGAGTTGCAGTTGCGGCTGCGCGGGGTCGATGCGGTGTCCCTGGGCACGGGCCAGCCCGTGGGAACGCTACTGGAGCAGCTGCAGGACGATATTCGACACGATCGCCTACCGACGAAAACGAAGTGCGACCACACGATTCAGATCCACAGCGGGCATGGTCCGGCTCGCCAGGCGGAAATCCTCCGGGAATGCCTGCTCGGCGCCTTCGAAGATGACCCGACGCTCGAACCGCGAGACGTGCTCATCATGTGCCCAGATGTCGAGACCTACGCGCCTTTGATCCGTGCTGCGTTCGGGCAGGCGATCGCGGGCTCCGATGGGTCCAGTGAATGGATGGAGAAAGCACATCCTGCGCATCAACTGCGCGTACGGCTGGCGGACCGAGCTCTGAACCAGACGAACGACGTCCTTACCGCGCTCAATGCATTGCTCGCACTGGGCGGGGGTCGCGTCACGGCGTCTCAGCTGCTGGACTTCGCGGCCCTGCGTGCCGTGGCGACGAAGTTCGGCTTCGGCGACGACGAACTCGTCCGTCTGCGCGAGTGGACGGCGATGTCGGGGGCGCGCTGGGGGCTGGGGGCGCACCAACGGAACGCGTTTGGACTCAATGGCTTTCACACGAACACGATCGAGCTCGGGCTCGACCGCGTCGTCCTGGGTATCGCCGCCGACGAAGGCCGCGGCGAATGGCTCGACATGGCCTTGCCGCTCGATGTGGAGTCCAACGACATCTCCCTCGCGGGGCGCTTCGCCGAACTCGTCGACACGCTCGCCGACGCCGTGGTCGACCTCGAAGAGGTCCGGCCGGTGTCGGGCTGGCTCGTCCTTCTGACCGACGCTCTCGACAATCTGACGGCCGTCGACCGGGACGATGAGTGGCAGGCCGTGCAGGCTCGCCGCGAACTGGCGAGCGCCACTGCAGGCGCCGGAGAGCGAAACCTGCGCCTCGCCGACATTCGCGCCATGCTGGCCCGCACCTTCGAGGGCCGGCCCACGCGTTCGAACTTCCGCAACGGCGATCTGACGGTGTGCACCATGGTGCCGATGCGGTCTGTCCCGCATCGCGTGATCGCGTTGCTGGGCGTCGATGACGACACCTTCCCGCGCAAGACGATCGCCGACGGCGACGACGCGCTTCTGCGCAACCCGCGCATCGGCGAGCGAGAGAGCCGCATCGAGGATCGTCAGCTCCTGCTCGACGCCATCATGGCCTGCCGGGGCACGCTGATGATGTTCTTCACCGGCGCCGATCCGGTGACCGGAAAGAGTTGGCCGCCAGCGGTTCCCGTTGGAGAGGTGCTCGATGTCGTCCATCAGATGACGGGGGAGCGCGTCGTCAAGGCGCATCCTCTCCAGCCGTTCGATGCGCGCAACTTCACGCCGCCGTTCAGCTTCGATCGCTCTGCTTTGCAGGGCGCGGTCGCTCGCGAACTCCCGCCGGCGTTGCCCTCCGACATCTGGGCGACGCCGCTGCCTGCACTGCCGCGCACCGACGTCCCGCTCAAGGATCTCGTCGATTTCGTCATCCATCCCTCGAAGGCCTTTCTGCGCCAGCGCTTCGGGATCTGGCTCGACGAGTGGGACATCGAAGTGCGGGACGACATGCCCGTCGAACTCGACGGGCTGCAGGAATGGAGCATCGGGGATCGAATGCTCAGCGCGGCCCTTTCCGGGATCGCCAACGAGGACTTCAAGAACGCCGAATGGCGTCGGAGCACATTGCCGCCCAAGCGGATAGGGATGCAGGCGTACAACCGGATCGCCGATGCGGTGAACGCTCTATCTGCAGCGGCGTCGAAGTTCCGCGTCGCCGCACCCGATCTTCGCGACGTGGACATCGACCTCGGTGACGGCCGGAAGTTGGTCGGAACGATCACCGGCATCCACGGTCGAGACTTGACGCGGGTCTCGTACTCGTCGGTGAAAACCAAGCATCGTCTCGACGCCTGGGTCCAGTTGCTCGCGCTCGCGGTCGCCTATCCGGGGGAGGAATGGCAAGCCGTGACCATCGGCAAGCGCAAGACCGACGACGGCTTCGACGCCCAGGTCAAACGCTTGCGGCCGCCAGAGAATGCACGGGAGATTCTTCTCGATCTCGTTCGGCTGCGAGACGACGGACTTCGTCGCCCACTGCATATCGCGCCCGAAGCGAGCGAGACCTTCGCGGTGTGGCGCAAGCGGAATGCGACCGCCGAGGAGGCTTTGAAGCGGGCAGAGACGCGGTTCACGAGCGATTTCGGTGGTGATCAGAGCGACGCCGTCTTCACGTTCCTGTACGGGCCGAAGCCGGCATTCGACGACTTCGCCAATGCCGAATTCCAGCAGCTCGCCGAATTTGTGTGGAATCCGTTGCTGGGGGTCGAGAAGTGATAGTGGACAAGCCATTCCAGGTCTTCGGCGACCTGCCCGAAGGAACGTCGATCCTCGAAGCGAGTGCCGGCACGGGGAAGACCTTCGCGATCACGGCGCTCGCAGTGCGCTATGTCGCCGAAGGCAAGGCGGACATCTCTGAACTGCTCGTCATCACCTTCACCAACGCGGCGACGAGTGAGGTTCGCGAACGGGTGCGCACGCGCTTCGTCACCGTGGCGGCGGCCCTGGAAAATCCCGACGCGGCCCGGGCCAGCAGCGACGAACTCGTGGCGTTCCTGGCGAAGGAGGATGTCGAGGCCCGGCGGGCGAATCTTGCTCGCGCAGTGTCGGATTTCGATCAGGCGACCATCGTCACGACCCTGAGCTTCTGCCAACGCATGCTCGAGAGCTTGGGGATCGCGGGCGATCGTGACCCGCATTCGCAGTTCATCGAAGAACCGGAAGAGATCTGGTCGGAGACCTACGCCGACCTCTATCTCGGCCGGTTCGCCTCGGATCCGGATCGCCCCAGCTGGAAGAAGACGGTGCCGGTGCTCCGGGTCGCGACGAAGGATGCCCAGTCGCCCCTGGTCGACGCCGGCTCCGACGACCGCGTCGCGGGCAAACTCTGGCGGTTGGCCGCAGCGGTGCGGGACGAGATCGAGCGACGCAAACGACTTGCCGGGGTGCGGGACTACTCCGACCTCTTGGTGCTGCTTGCCGAGACACTCCGTGACCCCGTCGCGGGGCCCATCGCGTGCCAGCGGATCCGGGACCGATTCAAGGTCGCGCTCATCGACGAATTCCAGGACACCGATCCATTGCAGTGGGAGATCGTCGAGCGGATCTTCCACGATAAAGTGACGTTGGTGCTGGTCGGGGACCCGAAACAGGCGATCTACGGGTTCCGCGGTGCGGACGTCAACAGCTACCTCGCGGCGAAGCACAAGGCGACCAACCCCTTTCGCCTGAGTCGAAACTGGCGATCTGACGCCCGGGTGCTCGACGCCCTCGATTACCTCTGGGGTGGCGCGGCGCTCGGTGATGACGAGATCGTCGTGACGGCGGTCGAGCCCGAACACGACACGCGACTGGCCGCCGAACATCCCATTCGGCTCCGCTACCTGACCCGCTTGGCCGCCGGAAATCTGGTCACCCGCAAAGGGGACCCAGCAAAGACGCTGCCGAGTGTGAACACCGTCCGGCCGTTCATCGCCCGCGATGTCGCCGCTGACATTCTTCGGCTCTTGAATTCCGGGACGCGCCTCGAAGACCGCACGGTCGAACCGCGGGACATCGCGGTTCTCGTGCGGACCAACGATCAGGCCGAGTCTGTGCGAGCGGCGCTCGATGCACTCGCGATCCCCTCGGTGCTCGCGGGTTCGACGAGCGTCTTCGCCACCGAAGGTGCTCGGGATTGGCTCCGCGTGCTCAATGCACTCGCCTCTCCGCACCGTGCGGGCCTCGTTCGCCTCGCCGCGCTCACCCCTCTTGTGGGGTGGACTCCGGAAGGACTCGATGCGGGTGGCGACGATCTGGCCGCGAGCTTGGGTCTGGAATTTCGAGAGCTGGCGAATGTCGCCGCGACCGTCGGTTTCGCGGCGATGTTCGAGCGGATGTCGATCCGGTTCGGACTGTTCGAACGGTTGCTCTCTCAGCAGTCCGGCGAACGCCGTCTCACCGACATCCGGCATCTCGCGGAATCGCTGAACCGGGTCGCCGTCGAGGATTCGCTCGGCATCGTCGCTCTCGTTCGCTGGCTCACCGATCGCGTCAACGACGAGAAACAGGGCGCCAAGGACAAGAGCCGTCGCCTCGACAGCGACGCCGCGGCGGTTCAGATCGGGACGATCCACATGAGCAAGGGGCTCGAGTCCCCGATCGTGTACGTGCCGTTCGCCTGGGACAACTACGTCAACCCAGCGCCGGAGACGCTGAGCTTCCACCAAGACGGTCGACGCCTGCTGGACGTCGGCGGACCGACGGGTGAGGGCTATCGCAGTCGCAAACCGCTGCACCAGGCCGAGGATGTCGGCGAGCAGTTGCGGCTGTTCTACGTTGCGCTCACCCGGGCGAAGTGCCAGCTCGTCCTGTGGTGGGCCCCGACGGCCAACACTCCGGAGTCGGCGTTGCAGCGGATGATCTTCGGTCGCCGCCAGGCTCCGGTGGGGACACCACCCAAGGCCGACGTCATGCTCGACCACGACGCCGACGCGTTCTTTCAGGACTGGGCCGCTCGATCGAACGGATTGATCGACGCCGAGCGCGTGGCCGGAGAACCGGTCGACATGGATCGGCTCGCGCGGACTGCAGGTGCGGCGACGGGACTGACCGTGCGGGAGTTCACGCGGACTCTCGATCATTCGTGGCGCCGGACGTCCTACTCCGCCCTCACTGCGGACGCCCACGAATCTGCTTATGCGGCAAGCGAACCCGAAGAATCTGTGAAGAACGATGAGCCCGTCGAAGTCGAGCCGGTCACCAGTGGCCCACTGTCGATGAATGCGTTCGCGGGCGGCACTGCTTTCGGCACGCTCGTCCACGAAATCCTCGAGTACGTCGACACCAGCAAGCCGGACCTCCGTGCCGAATTGCGCACCCAATGCCGGGAGGCCGTCGCGAAGCGGATCACGGCGATCGACCCCGACGCACTGGCCGATTCACTACACACCGTCATGCAGACACCGCTTGGCTTCGGCACGCTCGCATCGGTACTCCCGAAGGACCGGCTCGCCGAGCTCGACTTCGAGTTTCCGCTCGAGGGTGGATCGATCCGCCACATCGCCGGGTTGTTCCGCAAGCACGTCGACGGTCCGCTCGCGCCCTACGCCGACCAGTTGACACTCGTGACGTCGAATCCGCTGCGCGGATTCCTCACCGGAAGCATCGATGCCGTCATCCGAACGCCGGAAGGGAAGTTC
>JAJFUQ010000049.1 GCA_021372355.1 Nocardiaceae bacterium
CCTGCTGCCGAAGGACGCGCGTCGTCTCGCGCTCGCGGTCGACACAATGATCTCGAACCTGTTCGTGCCGTCGGACAAGCCCAACGAGGAGACGGTTCTGCGCGGTCTCCCCGTGAGCCCGGGCACCTACGTCGGCACGGCACGCATCGTCGACAGCCCTGCCGACTTCGGCAAGATCCAACAGGGCGACATCCTCGTCACGCGCGCCACATCGCCGTACTTCAATGTCATCCTGCCGCTGCTCGGAGCGATCGTCACCGACCGTGGTGGGCAGTTGTGCCACGCCGCGATCGTCGCCCGCGAGTTCGGCATTCCGGCGGTCGTCGGAACGCGCGAGGCCACCGCGAAGATCACCGACGGTGCCACGATCGAGGTCGACTCGGTGTCCGGTGAGGTGCGTATCCAGGCCAGCGAGTTGGTGAAGTAACCGCGATGGATGGGATCGTCGCACTCCGCGACGCCGCGGACCGTTCCCGTTTCGGCGGGAAGGCCTCGGCGCTTGCGCATGCACTCAACGCCGGTCTACCCGTTCCGGACGGGCTGGCGTTGAGTGCGGATGGAGTCGCCGCTGTTCTTGCCGGCGATCCCGCCGCGCTGGAATTGATCGAGAGCCGGTTCGGCGACCGTCCGGTCGCCGTCCGGTCCTCGTGCCTCGATGAGGACGGCGCGAGCGCCAGTTTCGCCGGAGCGCACGAGAGCCTTCTCGGCCAGCGTGGAACTGCCATGATCCGGGAAGCCGTTGCCCAGGTGCAGCAATCGGGCTCGACGGCGGGCGCGATGGCGTACCGCTCGGGACTCGGTCTCGCGGAGAAGGCAGCCATGGCGATCGTCATTCAGGAGATGGTGGCCGCCGACATCGCCGGAGTGATGTTCACCCGCAACCCGATGACCGGAGCCTGCGAGCGCGTGATCGAGGCGACGTGGGGCCTCGGCGAGTCCGTCGTGGCCGGCCTCGTCACTCCCGACAACTATCGCGTCGCACCAGGTGGCAAGCGGCTCGAACGCATCCTCGGCGAGAAGGACATCGCCATTCAGATGGACCCGGACGGCGGAACGACCGAGGTCGACGACGATCGCGTGCACAAGTTCTGCTTGTCGAAGAAGAAGCTGCGGCGGCTCGACGAACTGGCGACTGCGTGCGATTCGGTCTACGGAGACACCCACCATGACGTCGAGTTCGCATTCCGCGGAAAGCATCTCTTCCTCCTCCAACGCCGGCCGATCACACGTGGCTAACCGCAGCGCGATCGAACTCGGTGCAGCGGCCGCGTGCGCCGCGCTCATGCCGCTGAACTCGACGATGATCGCGGTCGCGATCCCGGACATCGCACAGGATCTGGGCGGGACGGCCGCGTCCGCAACACAGATCCTCGTGAGCGCCTACCTCGTGACGGCGATCGTGCTGCAGAGCCCCGGCGGCAAGCTCGGCGATCGCATCGGCCACTGGGAGCTTCTGCGCATCGGTCAGATCGCTGTCCTTGCCGGTGCCATCGTCGGGTGGTTCGCGCCGAATATCGAGGTCCTCGGTCTCGCGCGCATCCTGATGGCGGTCGGCGGTGCGGCACTCGTCCCGGCGACCTTCGCGCTCATGCGTCTGGAACTCGCTCCCGAACACCGTGCCACGGCATTCGGACGGATGGGTGCAGCCATGGCGCTCGCCGCCGCACTTGGACCGCTCGTCGGTGGCGAGCTGTCCTCGTTGTTCGGGTGGAGAAGCCTCTTCCTCGCGAACTTCCCGATCGTCGTGGCCGCCGCGCTGGTGATCTTCCTGGTGCAGCGACAGCGCCCGAAGCAGGACGTCCTCGAACATCCACGATTCGACTTTCCCGGCACGATCACGCTCGGCGCAGGTCTGTGTTTGATGGTCATCGGATTGCAGAGCGAAGGCTGGCGTGGGCTGGCGATGCTCGCCGGATCGGTCATCATCTTCGTCGGCTTCTGGCAGGCCGAGCAGCGCGCGGCGGACCCGGTCATCGATTTCAGTCTGTTCCGCAGGCCGGCGTTCTCCGCTGGAAGCGCGGTCATCGCGTTGCAGAACCTGGCGATGTATTCGCTCATCTTCCAACTGCCGATCGTCGTGCACGTCGTGCTGCGCATGAAGGAAGACACTGCCGGCCGTTTGCTCATCACGATGATCCTGCCGATGGTGCTGGTCTCGCTCGTCTCCGGACGGGTGTCGCGCGCGGTCGGCCCACGGCTGGCAGTCGTGATCGGTGCGGCACTGGGATTCGCCGGCGTCGCTCTGCTGTGGACGCTCGGACCAGGCACCAACGTTCTGGAAATCGCGATCCCTCTGGCCATCGCCGGAGCCGGGTTCGGACTTTCCGCCGGACCGGCGCAGGCGGCGGCTCAGGCCGCGGCGCCGGGAAAGCAGGCGGGTATGGCTGCTGGAGCGACGTCGACGCTGCGCTATCTCGGCGGCGTCATCGGCATCGCGATTCTCGGACTGTTCCTCAACGACACCGCGGGACCGGTCGCGGTGCTCAACGACCACCGCATCCTGCTGGGGTTCTACTGCGCGTCTGTGGTGCTCAGCGGGCTGAGCGCCTTGGCATTACCGGCCAAGGCGCCCGAGCCGGTGAGTCCTACACGCGTTCCTTCGAACGAACGCGCACCCGAAGGGCGATCGGCTTAACCGTTTCGGCGAAGAAGTCGTTGCCCTTGTCGTCGACGACGATGAACGCCGGGAAGTTCTCGACCTCGATGCGCCAGACGGCTTCCATGCCCAGTTCGGGGTACTCGAGTACCTCGACGTGCTTGATGCAATTCAGCGCAAGTGAGGCGGCCGGACCACCGATCGAGCCGAGGTAGAAACCGCCGTGGTCGTTGCACGCGCGCGTGACCTGCGCGGACCGGTTGCCCTTGGCCAGCATGACCAGTGACCCGCCGGCCGCCTGGAACTCATCGACGTACGAGTCCATGCGGCCTGCGGTCGTCGGACCGAACGAACCTGAGGCGTAGCCGTCGGGCGTCTTCGCAGGTCCCGCGTAGTAAACGGGGTGGTTCTTCATGTACTCGGGCATCGGCTGGCCGGCGTCGAGGAGTTCCTTGATCTTCGCGTGTGCGATGTCGCGGGCGACGACGAGCGTTCCGGTGAGCGACAGACGCGTCTTCACCGGGTACTTCGACAGCTCCGCCCGGATCTCGTCCATGGGCTTGTTGAGGTCGATCTGGACGACGTCGCCGCCGAGGATCTCGTCCGTCTGCTCGGGCAGGTAGTGGCCGGGCTCGGTTTCGAGCTGCTCGAGGAACACACCCTCCGGGGTGATCTTCGCGAGCGCCTGGCGGTCCGCCGAACACGAGACGGCGATCGCGACCGGGCACGATGCGCCGTGGCGCGGGAGACGGATGACACGAACGTCGTGGCAGAAGTACTTGCCGCCGAACTGGGCGCCGATGCCGAATTCCTGCGTGAGCTTGAAGACTTCCTTCTCCAGCTCGACGTCACGGAAGGCGTGCGCCGCCATCGAGCCCTCGGTCGGCAGGGTGTCGAGGTAGTGGGCCGACGCGTACTTAGCGGTCTTGAGTGCGAACTCGGCACTCGTACCGCCGATGACGACGGCGAGGTGGTACGGCGGGCAGGCCGCGGTGCCGAGCGAGCGCAGCTTCTCGTCGAGGAAGTTGAGCATCGATTCCGGGTTCAAGACGGCCTTGGTCTCCTGGTACAGGAACGACTTGTTGGCCGAGCCGCCGCCCTTGGCCATGAAGAGCAGTTTGTACTCGGGTTTGCTGCCCCCCTCAGCCTTGGCCGAATCGGGCACTGCGTAGAGCTCGATCTGCGCGGGCAGGTTGGTGCCGGTGTTCTTCTCGTCCCACATCGTGATCGGTGCGAGCTGCGAGTAGCGCAGGTTGAGCTTGGTGTACGCGTCGAAGACGCCCTTGCTGATCCACTCTGCATCGTCGACGCCGGTGAGAACGCCTTCGGACTTCTTGCCCATGACGATCGCGGTACCGGTGTCCTGGCACATCGGCAGGATGCCGCCGGCGGAGATGTTGACGTTCTTGAGCAGGTCGAGCGCGACGAAGCGGTCGTTGCCGCTCGACTCCGGGTCGTCGATGATCTTGCGCAGCTGCGCGAGGTGAGCCGGGCGCAGGTAGTGGCTGATGTCGTGCATCGCCTCTTCGGTGAGCTTCTGCAGGACCCACGGCTCCACCTGGAGGAACGTCCGGCCGTTGACTTCAACGGTGCTGACGCCTTCCTTGGTGATCAGCCGGTAAGGGGTGTCGTCCTTACCGATCGGAAGCAGGTCTGAGTAGTTGAACTCCGGTGCGGCCACGGGGTCATCGTATCGTTTGAGGGTGCTGACATTTCGTGCGGTGGACGCAGAAAGTCCGGCCGCCCGTTACGCCTTGACTCGCTACTTTTCCGATCGTGCAGCTTTCATGCCCTGGCTGCCACGGGACATCCCATTTCCACCGTCGAGCGAATTCACATCTCCTGCTGGCGAATTCGTCGTCGGCGAGATCGATGAAGCGGTTGTTGCGTGCGGCGGTATTCGCCGAACTCCGGACTCGCCCGCCGGCCTCGTCCGATACGAGGCGAAGGATGTGTGGGTCGACTCATCGATACGTGGCCAAGGTCTCGGTCGAAGACTCATGGCGGAACTCGAGACCCGGGCCGTGGGCTTGGGGGCACAGGAGATCGTGCTCGACACCCATGAGGTCCTCGAGGCGGCGATGAAGATGTACGTCGCACTCGGGTATAGATCCGTGCCGCGCTACAACGACAACCCGAACCCGACGCATTGGTTCGCGAAGTCGCTGGTCTGAGTCAGCTCTTGACGCGCGCTGTTTCGAGTAGCCCGATGACAATATCGACGATGTCTTCTGCCAGCGTCATGACGTCGGTCCCGTCCTCGATCGCCGTGGCGACGAGTTCACGCAGGCCACCGACCAAAATGATTGCCGCGGGGCGGGAGGGCGGCTCGATGCCTGCCTCGCGCAGGATGCCGATGTCGACGACCCGCAGGATCACTTCCGTCATCGCCTGAGTCGCCTGCCGCTGCACCTCGAGTCCGTGCTCGTCGATCGTCGGCAGGTCGCGAATGCTGCTGAGCGTGAGTTTGGGGTGCGGGCGAACCGATTCCAGCCAGCCGGTCACTCCTTGCCGAACCTGGTCCCGCCACGGCGCCGAATGGTCGATGGCGGTTTCGATCGACTGACGCATCGCCTCGTGCGAAGCAGCGACCACTTCGAGGTAGCAGTCCCGCTTGCTGGCGAACTCGGCATAGAAAGTGCGCTTGGACGTCTTGGCGAAACGGACGATGTCGTCGATCTTCGTGGCGGTGTACCCGCGCTCTTCGATGGACGCGGCGAGGCCATCCAGCAGTCGCTGCCGGAACGCGCTCACCTCTTCGTTCGTCATCATCGGAACCTTAATCAATTTCCGCCCGTGGATGCTTGCAGCATGGCGGTAATCGCGAGTACCGTCCGAATGGTACTCGTGATTACCATCACATAGGAGTGAGCGGCACGATGAGCGTAGAAACGAAACTTCCGCCCGGACCAAACCTGCCCGTATTTGTTCAGGGAATCGCATTCCTGGGCGCCAGGCCACGATCGCTGCAGTTCCTGCAGAACCGGTACGGCCCGGAATTCACGCTTGACATCCCCGTCTTCGGACGGACGGTCGTCCTCTCGGACCCGGCGCTGATCAAACAGCTTTTTCAGACCAGCCCCGCCATCGCCGGCAATATCAAGCCGAACCTCGGCCGCGTCGTCGGCAAAGGTTCGATGTTCAACCTCGAAGGCGAGGCGCACCGGCAGCAACGGAAACTGCTCACGCCGCCCTTCCACGGCAAACGTATGCACAACTACGAGGCCGTCATCGAGGAGGAGTTCCGCCGGGAAAGCGACACCTGGCCCGAGGGGCGGGAGTTCGACTCGATCGGGCCGATGACCCGCATCACGCTCAACGCGATCCTTCGTGCCGTCTTCGGTGCTGAGGGCGCAGAGTTCGAGGAACTGCGCAAACTCCTGCCGCCGTGGGTCGCCCTCGCATCACGCCTGGCCGCCCTTCCCGAGCCACCTGTCGATCTCGGCCCGTGGAGCCCGTGGGGTCGCTTCAAGAAGGCTCGTCGGACGTACGACGCAATCATCGATCGGCTCGTGGAGAAGGCGCTCGCCGATCCGAACCTGTCCGAGCGCGAAGACATCCTCGCGCTCATGCTGCAAAGCCGGTACGACAACGGCGAGCCCATGACGCGGAGCGATCTCGCCGACGAACTCGCCGCTCTCCTGGCCGCCGGACACGAAACGACCGCGTCGACGCTTGCATGGGCCGTCGAGCGACTTCGGCGTCATCCCGCCCTGCTCGAACGCCTCGTAGAAGAAGCGAACAACGGCGGTTCGGAATTGCGCCAAGCGACGATCTGGGAAGTGCAGCGCACGCGGACCGTGATCGACTTCGCCGGGCGCAACGTGCTCGCTCCATCGCTGACGCTGGGCAAGTGGACGATTCCACATGGCACGAACATCATCTGCGCCATCCGCTTGGCCCAGAGCAACCCCGAATACTTCCCCGATCCGCATCGCTTCGATCCGGACCGGTTCCTCACCGGGAAGGCGAACACTTCCGCGCTCATCCCGTTTGGCGGCGGAACCCGCCGGTGCATCGGTGCCGCCTTCGCGAGCATGGAGATGGACGTAGTGCTGCGAAACCTGCTGCGGGACTTCAATGTCGTCACAACGACCGCACCTAGCGAGAAATCCCACTTCCGGGGCGTTGCGTATGCCCCCGCGGGCGGCGGAAAGCTCGTGGTCACCCGCAAGACTGCAGTCACCCGACCAACCATGTGGACTGGATCTCAGGGGTCTCGACAAACTATAAATTAAAGGTACCCTTACCTAAGTCAACGATGCCGGGAAGGGGTCCGATGTACGCCTGCATCTGTCGAGGGGTCACGCAGACCGAGGTGCGCGCATGCATCGTTCACGACGGCGCCACGAGCGTTGACGACATCGGCGAGAAGTGCGGCGCCGGAACCGGTTGCGGTACCTGCCACGACCGCCTTCAAGCAATGCTTCTGGCACATCGCGCAGCCGACACCTCATCTTTGGGAATGACCGGCTAGGGCGCCTCTGGCCTCTAGGCTGGACCCGACCGCTTCAGCCCCAGCGTTCGGAGAACTCAACATGCGCGGAGACGCCGAAGTTATTGCACTGCTCAACGAGCAGCTCACCAGTGAACTGACGGCCATCAACCAGTACTTCCTGCACGCAAAGATGCAGGCCAACTGGGGACTCACCAAGCTCGCCGTGCACACCCGCGCTGAGTCCATCGAAGAAATGACTCACGCGGAGATCATCACCGATCGAATCCTGCTGCTCGAAGGCCTGCCGAACTACCAACGCCTTCTCCCCCTGCGGATCGGCCAGAACCTGAGAGAGCAGTTCGAATCCGACCTCGCGATCGAAGTCGAGGTCGTCGAGCGCCTGCGTCCCGGCATCACCATGTGCCGCGAGAAGGGCGACCACATCAGCGCAGCGCTCTTCGAGAAGATTCTCGCCGACGAGGAGCACCACATCGACTACCTCGAGACCCAACTCGAACTCATGGATCGACTTGGGGAACAGCTCTATCTCACGCAGTGCGTCGACCAGCCACCGACCGCGGGATAACAAAAGGGTGACAAGACACCACCCCTAGGGTGGCTTCAAGATCGAGAGTTCATGATCAAAAGTGGAGGCACATCCACCTAGATAGGACCTCTCGCATGAACGCCCCGACCTCGGAGTACCTGGTCACCAACGACGTCATTTGCGGTATCGAGCTCCCCCAGCACCTGGCGCCAGCGGTCACCGCCTTCCTGCGCACGAACGAACTCGACGGACTGATGATCGAGCTCGACAACGGACGCCAGATTCACGTCGCTCAGGGCCACCGCCGCGCCAAGCGCGCGATCGCTGCTTTACGTGACTTCGGTGCCATCATTCACGCCAACGGCGACCGCCTGCCGTTCCCGGAAGCAGAGATTCTGTCCGACGCCGAACCGCCGTCGATTCCGGCGGTTGTCGTCATCGCGGCTGCCGTTCGATCGGTGTCTCTCGACGCCAAGCCGCGGCCGAAGGTAGCAGCCCGCCGGCAATCGGTCGAGGCGGCGTAAACCGGCGCGCAACCAGAATTCGCCTATCGCGACGGCAACCGCACAACTTGCACGAAGAACTCGTCGATCTGACGAACCGCGTTGATGAACTGATCCAGATCGACCGGCTTGGTGACGTAGGCGTTGGCGTGCAATTTGTAGCTGCGCACGATGTCTTCCTCGGCTGACGAGGTCGTGAGAATGACCACCGGAATGTCGCAGAGTTCCGGGTTGGATTTGATCCTCTCCAGCAGTTCGCGCCCGTCGTACTTGGGCAGGTTCAAATCCAGCAAAACCAGGTCCGGGCGTGGTGCGTCGGCGAATTGACCGCGTCGAAAGAGAAAGTCCAGTCCCTCCTCGCCATCCCGCGCGACGTGCAGGGTGTTCTTTATCTTGTTGTCCGCGAAAGCTTCTCGTGTGATGAGCTCATCGCCGGCATCGTCTTCGACCAACAGGATGTCAATCGGCTTGCCAGAGGAGATCACGGGGCAATTCCTTTCATCATTCCGAGGGAGGTGTAACTAGCCCCGGGGAGGGTGAAGCAGAAGCGGGTGCCGTCGGTGTACTCGTTGTCGATCCAGATTCGGCCGCCGTGATGCTCGACGATCTTCTTGCACATTGCCAGACCGATTCCCGTGCCTGGGTATGCCTCGCGGCTGTGCAGGCGCTGGAAGATGATGAAAACCTTGTCGCTGAACTCTTCCGCGATACCGATTCCATTGTCGGACACCGTCAGCACGAGTGAATCATCCGGGCCGTCGCCGGCGTGCCAGTCGATCACGATGGTCGGCGCGGTGCCTGGCCGGTGGAACTTCATGCCATTGGCGATGAGGTTCTGCCACAGCATCGTGAGGAGCGTGGGGTCACCGGTCACATGCGGCAGCGGTCGATGACTGCGAACGATTGTGGCGTCGTTCTCGCGGATCGCCGTCGACAGATTTCGCATCGCATCGTCGATGGTCGCATCGAGGGCGACGTCTTCCGAGGTGACCGAATGCCGACCGACACGGGAGAACGAGAGCAGATCGTTGATCAGCGTCTGCATCCGGCGGGCACCATCGACGGCGAAGTCGATGTACTGGATTCCCCGCTCGTCGAGTTTGTCCGCGTACCGCTTCTCCAGCAGCTGGCAGAACGATGCCACTTTGCGCAGTGGTTCCTGCAGGTCATGCGACGCGGTGAAGGCGAACTGTTCGAGCTCGGCGTTCGACCGTCGTAGCTCGACGGACTGCGCGTCGAGGAATCGCGCCTGCCGTTCGACTGTTCGATGTTGCTCTTGCGAAAGCTGAAGCGCGGCGACCAAGCGGCCGCGCATGGCTTCGACCGCCAACCCGATGTCAAAGATGTCCCGTGGACCCTGCGGATCGATGGTCTCGTCGAAGTTTCCCTCCGTCGTCCGTCGACACGCATCCGCGAGATTGGCCAGTGGCCGCGTCACCGCAAAGCGAACCAGGACAGCTAGCAGTAACGACGTCGCGAAGAACACCCCGACCGTCGCCGCCAAGACACTGTCCCGAAGGTGCCGGGTCTGCGTGAGGTCACCGATGCGGGCGGCGCGTAAGTCACTGATCTGGGCGTTGAGCTGATCCATCTTCGCCCGCACCGTGTCGAACGCCGACTTGCCGACCATCGCGAGCTGGACGTCGATGAGTTTCGGTGAACCCGGCACGACGTTGGCGAGCACCGGATCGACGTAATTCGCACGCCAGGTGTCGGCCGCCCGCTTGACCTCCATGACGGACTTCACGAGTCCCGGGTCGTCGACGAGAAAGCGCTCGAGTTCTCGGACATGCGTGTCCTCGGTTTTGCGGCCCGCCTCGTACGGTTCGAGGAATTGCGGATCAGCGGTGATGGCGTAGCCGCGTGTGGCCGTCTCCTGGTCGATCAGCGCGCTTTGGAGTTGGAGGGCCGCGATTCGCGCCGGTTGAACCGTGAGAACCAACGCATCGGACCGGTCATTCGACTGCTGGAGAAGCGCGATCCCGGCCACCGTGCCGACCAACACGACAGCACCCATGATCCCCAGCACCACATAGAGCCAGCCCTGGACGGTGAGCCGCGAGCGCTTGCGACGCTTGCGGTCGATCACGTCCGACATGTCGGTCATCAGTCGCCGTCCTCCTTGATTTGCAGCCGCAGGACCGCGACATCATCGCCGAGTCCGCCGTACGGGGCAGCGACCGCCTCTGCCGCGGAGATCAGTTCATCGACGAAGGCGCTGCCGCCCAACGACGCCAGCGGCTGAGCAAGACAAAGCAATCCGGCTTCGCCCAGGCGCTCACGCGGACCGGAATGACCTTCGAAGACGCCGTCGGTGAGCAGAACGAGTGCTTGGTCCGCGCGCAATTGCAGGCGATGAACCGGACGCTCGGCGGTACCCGGGATACCGAGCGCCCGACCCCTTGCCGTCTCCAGCCAATCAACGGTTGCCGGTCCATGCACCATCATCGGGGGATGCCCCGCACGGACGGCGTCAACCCACCCCGTGCGCGGATCGATCGTCAGCGTCATCACCGTCGCGAACGTGAACCTGCCGGACCGTTCCGCTTCGAGGAGCCGGTCCAGGTGCCGCAGGCACGGCGCACCGATGACGTTGGCGATGACGAGCGCCCGCCAACCGATGCGAAGGGCGACACCGAGTGCAGCGGCATCCGGCCCGTGGCCGCACACGTCTCCGATGATCACGTGGACCAGGCCATCATCGGTCTGTACGACGTCGTAGAAGTCACCGCCAAGCAGGGCACTGGCCGCGCCTGGCCGATAGCGAGCCACGACCTCGACGCCAGAGTTGATACACGGCGTCGGGAGCAGGCCGCGTTCTAGGCGTGCGTTCTCCTCCGCACGGAGTTGGCTCGCTTGCAGCGCCGCCGCCGTCTTTTCGGCGTTCTTGCGCTCGATCGCGTAATGCAATGCGCGGCGCAGACCATCCGCCTCAACGCGGCCCTTGACCAGATAGTCCTGCGCGCCCGCGGCGACCGCGCGCGTACCGAAGCCCTGGTCTGCGAGACCAGTGAACACCACCACGGGCACCGCCGGAGCCGACTCCTGGATGAGCTTCAAGGCGCCGATGCCATCGGCGTCCGGAAGGTGCAGGTCGAGAAGAATGCAATCGGGAACGGTTACCGCGAGACGATCGCGCGCCGCGCTGGCGGAGGCAACCCACTCGATGTGGATCTCGGGAGCAACGTCGGCGATCAGGTCTTCGACGATGATGGCGTCGCCTTCGTCGTCCTCGACCAACAGGACCGAGATAAGCGGCGGCCGGGCACCGCTACCGCTGATTGGTGCCACCACCACCCCTTTTACGCAGACGAATGATGCCCCCGACTGCTTGAGAGCGAAATCCAGTATGCGGGAAAGCCCTTATTAAAATCCAAGGACCAACATCAATCCCGCAGGGACAACGCCTGATCCACGGTCTTCGCCCAGCGACGCGTGACCTGACCACGGCGGGCCGAGTCGTCCGTCAGCACGTCGGCGAGGCCGAGACCACGCGCGAGGTCGAGGGTGGCCTGAACGAGCTCATGACCCAGGCGGTCATCCTTCGCCACGCCCAACGCGGTGGCGGTCATCTTGTGTGCGACTCGTCCGAACTTCGCCTCGAGCGGGACGATGCGCTCCTTGAGCGCCGGATCAGCGGCCGCCGCCGTCCAGACATGCAGAGCAGCTTTGAACATCGGGCTTGTGTAGTACTCGACAATGGCGCGCACCACGGCCTCGGTCTTGCTTGCGCCCGCCGGAAGCACTTGAGCCTCCGCCATCGCCTGGTTCATCCGGATGTCGAACATGTACTCGAGCGCGGCGGTGATGAGGTCTTCCCTGGTTGGGAAGTGATGCTGAGCCGCGCCGCGCGAAACGCCGGCGCGCTCAGCCACCACTGCCACCGTCGTCGGGCCCCATCCCTGGTCGGCCAACGACTCGATCGTGGCCTCGAGGAGCCGCTGCCGGGTTGCCCGGCTGCGGTCCTGTTTCGGCTCACGAGTTTGCGTCACGATTTACAGACCTTACTGTGCCCAGCTCGGCGGGCGCTTCTGGAAGAAAGCGGTGATGCCCTCGATCGACTCCGGGCTGCCGAAGAAGGCCGCTGACTTCTTTGCGAGTTCTTCGGCGCTGCGATCGATCTCAGCGAGAATCGGCCCATTGACGAGCTTCTTTGCCTCGGCGAGTGCGATTGGCCCGCCTTGACGAAGTTCGTCGCACATCTTCTTCGCCTCGGTCTGCGGATCATCCACCGCGGCCGTGATGAGCCCGATCTGCTCGGCAGTCGCCGAATCGAACTTCTCACCGCTGAGGACATAGCGCGTCCAGGCGCGTGAGGTCAGTCGCGGCGCGAGCGTCAGCGAGATCATGAACACGACGACGCCGATCCGAACCTCGGTCAGCGCGAACGTGCTCTGTGGTCCGGCAAAGACGAAGTCGCACGCACCGACGATGCCCATGCCGCCGGCACGCACGTTGCCGTCGATGACCGCAACGACCGGCTTCGGCGAGGCGACGATCGCCCGCAGGATCTCTATCATCCAGCGGACCCGCGTGTCCGCCGCCGAGGCTGGGTCGCTGCCGACCGCTTCCTTCAGGTCGGCACCGGCGCAGAACGTGTTGCCGGTGTGGGTCAGCACGATCACCCGCGCGGTGTCGTCGGCGTTCGCGGCCTCGATACTCTCGAGGAGCTCGCGGACCAGCACCGACGACAGCGCGTTGCGGTTTCTCGGCGAGTCGAGGGTGACAGTCGCGATGCCGCCCTCGATCGTCAGCTTGACCAGGTCGCCCATGTCAGTAGCTCTTCGGGAGGCCGAGCGTGTGCATCGAGACGAAGTTCAGGATCATCTCGCGGCTGACCGGAGCCACACGCATGATGCGGAGTGCGCCGAGGAGCGAGGCGAGGCCGACGTCGCTCGTCAGACCCGAACCACCGTGCGTCTGAATGGCACGGTCGAGTGCCGAGATGGCGGCTTCCGCACCGGCGTACTTCGCCATGTTCGCGCACTCGGCAGCGCCGAAGTCGTCGCCGGCGTCGTAGAGCGAGGCAGCCTTCTGCATCATCAGCTTGGCGAGTTCGAGCTCGATCTTGTTCTGCGCGAGCGGGTGCGAAATACCCTGGTGCGAACCGATCGGCGCACCCTTCCACACGGTGCGCTCCTTGGCGTACTGCACCGCGCGGTTGACCGCGAAGTTGCCGAGGCCGATACCGAAGGCCGCGCCCATGACGCGCTCGGGGTTCAGTCCGGCGAACAACTGCATCAGGGCAGCGTCCTCCTGACCGACGAGTGCGTCGGACGGGACTCGAACGTCGTCGAGGAACAGCGTGAACTGGTTGTCCGGCTCCCAGATGTCGAGTTCCTGCACAGTCTTGTTGAAGCCCGGCAGGTTCGGGTCGACGAGGAACAACGCCGGCTTGAGCTGGCCGGTCTTGTTGTCCGCGGTGCGTGCGACGATGAGGACCGCGTCGGACTGGTCGACACCGGTGATGTAGATCTTCTGGCCGCGCAGGATCCAGTCGCTGCCATCGCGCGTCGCGGTGGTCGTGATCTTGTGGCTGTTCGAACCGGCGTCCGGCTCAGTGATACCGAAGGCGCAGATCTTCGAACCGTCTGCCATACCCGGCAGCCATTCCTTCTTCTGCTCCTCGGTGCCGTACTTCGACAGTATCGTTCCGACGATCGCCGGCGAGACGACCATCATGAGCAGGCCCGCACCGGTGTGGGTCGCGAGTTCTTCCTCGACGAGGGCGAGCTCGTAGAGGCCGGCGCCACCACCGCCGTACTCCTCCGGCAGGTTGACACCGAGGAAGCCGGCCTGACCAGCGGCCTTCCACAGCTCCGTCAGCGGCTCGTGCGCCTTGACCTTCGCCCGGACGTAATCCTCGAAGGTGTACTGCTTGGCCAGCGAACGGACCGCCTCACGGAGGTCCTTCTGCTCCTGCGTCTCGATGAACGTCTGCGTCATTGCTCGTCACTTTCGTCGGTGAGTCAGCCTCGCCGGCACGGTCATCAGACACACGCACCGGCTCGACGATGAGCCAACCACTCACCCGAAAGAAAATCAAGCATGCTTGATTGTTTTTCGCCGGGACGTCACCAAATCTGAGGTTCAGTACGCTCGAAGGCATGGCACAGGCGACTTTTGTGACCAAGGGACGTGGTTTCGAACGGGATATGAACTACATCCCGGACCGGATCACCGCGAACGAGCGACGCTCGGCAGATCCATTTGATCCCGAAGTGCACGTGCAGACCTGGCCGGTTCGACCGGGCCGGTACCGACTGATTGCCGCCCGCGCCTGTCCGTGGGCCAACCGGTCGATCATCGTGCGCAAACTCCTGGGGCTCGACGATGCGATCTCGATGGGCCTGTGCGCGCCCACGCACGACGACCGAAGCTGGAATTTCGATCTGGACCCCGGCAACGTCGATCCCGTACTCGGTTACGAACGCCTGCAGGAGGCGTATTTCGCCCGGATCCCCGACTATCCTATCCGCGGGGAATCACGGTGCCTGCCATCGTCGACATCCCGACACGTTCGGTCGTCACCAACGACTTTCCGTGGATAACTCACGACCTGTTCTTCGAGTGGCGCGACTACCACTCTCCGTCCGCCCCGAATCTCTGGCCCGACGACTGCCGCGAAGAGATGGATCGGGTCATGGAACGGGTGTTCACCGAGGTCAACAACGGTGTGTACCGCTGCGGATTCGCGGGCTCACAAGAGGCGTACGGCGAGGCGTTCAACCGACTGTGGGCGGCGATGGACTGGCTCGAAGATCGACTGGCCGACCGGCGTTACCTCATGGGCGATGCGATCACCGAGGCTGACGTGCGGTTGTTCACGACGCTGGCGAGGTTTGACGCCGTCTACCACGGCCACTTCAAATGCAACCGGAACAAGCTGACCGAAATGCCGAACCTCTGGGGTTATGCACGGGATCTGTTTCAAACGCCGGGATTCGGCGAAACGATCGATTTCGAGCAGATCAAGCAGCACTACTACATCGTTCACAGCGAGATAAACCCGAGCGGAATCGTCCCGGATGGGCCGGACGTCAGTGTCTGGCACACGCCACACGGGCGCGCTCAGAAGTAAGAACTGAGCTTTCGGCCCAAGCCTTCCTTCTTGATGGTCGCCAGGACGATCTCTCGGTCCGAGGTAATCATGTGCTGCATCCAGGTGTCGACGGCCCGCTGCCGCAGAGCCTCGTCTTGACGGGCGAGCATCCTCAGCAACGGTGGCCACAGCTCTTCCGCGGTGGCGAGCGGCGCGATCCGAACTGCCAGTCCGTCGCCTCGCTCGAGCAACATCTCGAGGATCAACGTCTGGATCTGCGGGTCGGTCCGCTCCCCGATCGCCAGGAGTCCGTTCCACACCGAGTCGTCCGGATATGCCGTGATCGCGTCGACCGCACCCGCGAGGATTCTCCGGTCATGCAGCAGCGGCGCCCAAGCCTTGGCGACGCGGTCCTGCAACTTGACCGGCTGCCCGGCGAACATCGAGAGCAACGGAACCCATAGATTCTGTTCCGTCGCGAGGCCGGCGATGCGCTCGGGCAATCCCCTACCGTGCGCGAGCACCTTCTCGAGCAGGGACTGCTGGAGGTCGGGCGCAGTCCGGGCCACGACGTCGATGATCCCCGCCCAGATGCTGTCGTCCGTGTGGTTCGCGGCGGTACGAATCGCGAGGTCGAGGAAGTCCGGATCCGCAATGACCGGATTCTCGGCGACCCGATCCATCGCGAAGGGTGTCAGGCTCTTGACCAGCACGAACAGGTCGTCGAGCACACCCTCGGCGACAAACGTACGAATGAGGTCGGTGACGACCGCCTGCTCCGTCTCGCCGAACAGCACGTCACCGACGATGCCGATGAGCGGCGGATCGATCCGCGACATCACCGACAGCGCCGCAAGGCGCAGGTCCTTCGGTCCGTTGGCGACGGTCCTGATCATGCGGTGAA
This sequence comes from Nocardiaceae bacterium, assembly GCA_021372355.1. GTDB lineage: Bacteria > Actinomycetota > Actinomycetes > Mycobacteriales > Mycobacteriaceae > Smaragdicoccus. The sequence continues at coordinate 16,031 of JAJFUQ010000049.1, forward strand.
TGCGGTCCGTCGATGCCGACAAGACCACGCCGACGACCTCACTGAGCACGCGCGCGTCGTAGACGTACGCGCCCGAACGGATGAGCCCTTCGTCGTCGTCAATGCCGGCTTCCACGGCAAGGATGAGTTCGTGCGTCGCCGACGCCACGAACAGCCCACCGGTGGTGTAGTCACCGCGCCCGAGAATCTCGCGCGCAATCTCGACGACCGGGCCGGGCGGCGCCAGGTGCGCGACGTGATCGACCGCACGGGGATCGATGTAGGGCGCAGCCGAGGCAGCGTAGGCGGGCTTGAGCATCGGCATCGCGACGGCAACCTTCTTCGGGTGCGCCATGGCGATTGCACCAGCGGCACGTCCCGCCATCTCCGGCGGCACGATCTTCTGCACGATCGGCAGCGCGATGCGCAGCGGCACGAGCGGCACCATCATGCTCATCAGCTTGAAGACGTCGGCGTTCTCGTCGAACAGGATGCCGGAGATGCGTTCCCGCAGCTCATTGAGCTTGTCGGCGCCAAGGCGCTCGAGGCCGGCGATCTCCGACTGGTCGACGTGGAGTAACTGCGCGAGCAGCATCATCTGCGCGCGGACGACGAGTTCGCTCATTTGAGGCCCCTGCTCACTTCAATCCACCGAACAGCACCGAACGAACGGGTCCCCGGAACACCCACGGAAGGGCGGCGACCGTCTCGTCGATCGAACGGATGAGAGCCTTGCGTTCTTTGGTGTGTGCGTCCTTGATGAGCCGCAGCATCTTCTCCACCTCGTCATCGGTGAAATCCGAGAGAGCCCCCACCTCCCCGTGGAGCTCGTTCTTCAGTTGCCGACGTCGCTCACCGCTCATTTCCACATTGGAACACCTTCGGCTACCCGTAGACAGACCAAAGTCTAATTGCACTCCTACTTATAGAGTGCAAAACTGCACTGTATGACAAAGAGTGCAAAACCCAGCAAGCGTGAGGCCACCGCACTGGCCATCAACACCGCTGCGCTGGCGCTCGCCGATGAGCGCGGACTCGACGGCTTCACGATGGACACCCTCGCGGAAGCTGCCGGGGTCTCCCGACGCACGCTCTTCAACTACTTCCCCGGCAAGATCGACGCGATCCTCGGCAATCCGCCTGAGCAGAACACCGAAGCGCTCGAGACCTTTCGCGCCGGCGGACCGACCGGGAATCTCATGGCCGACATCAAAGAGCTGACGCTGGATGTGTTGGCCAGCGCCGAAGTCGGCGTTCAGGAGTTCGCCCGGTTCCGTCGTCTCCTCAAGTCCGAACCGCGCATTCTGCACGCCGCGCACGCTCGATTCGAAGAGAAATCCGAGCTCATGGTCTCCCTGATCGGCGAGCGCGAGGGCGCCGACAAAGACCCGCGCCGAGCGCGCATCGCCGTTCGACTGATTCTCACGGCGTTCGACCTGGCGCTCGACGACTTCCTCGAGCAGCCCGGCGAAGCCACTCTCGCGGAACAGTTTTCGCGAGCCTTCAGCACCATCCAAGAACTTCTCGCTGAGTGAGCTGAGACGAAGAAAGAAACGAGTCCACCCATGGCTACCTTGCTCTACCGCCTCGGCAAAGGCGCCTACCGGCGCTGGCCGATTGCTATCGCCGTCTGGCTTATCGCGATCATCGGAGTCGGCGCTGTTGCCGGCACGATGTCGAACCCGATGTCCAACTCGTTCTCGATCCCTGGAATCGAATCCGAGAAGGCCGCCAACCTGCAGTCCGAATTGTTCGGCGGCGGGAAGTCGGCGATGGACCAGGCGTCGGTATCGCTCGTCGTCGCAGCTCCGGAAGGCCACACGCTGACCGAGCCGCAGTACGCCGACGCAGTCAACGGACTCCTGGCGGACCTGGCTGACGGTTCGCAGATGCCGAAGACCCCGCTCGTCGGACCGGTCGAGGCGGCTGCCGGCCAGAAGCAGGCAATGGTCACCGCCGCGGAGGCGAGAGGCACACCCGCCGACGTCGCTGAGGCGAATGCCGCCGCTTTGTCGCCGCTGTCCCCCGACCAGCGGGTTGGCACGATCAACTTCGCCTTCGACGTTCCGACGATCACTGACGTGAAGCCGGACGCCCAGAAGGACGTCACCGCAGCAATGGAGGCCGCGCGTAAGTCCGGCCTGACCGTCGAGGCCAGCGGACCCGGCATGCAGTCGCAGGAGCAGGCCGGCGCGAGCTCGGAGATGCTCGGCGTCGCCGTCGCGCTCGTCGTGCTCGCCCTGACCTTCGGCTCGCTGGTCGCGGCCGGACTCCCCTTGATCACCGCACTGATCGGTGTCGGACTCGGCGTCAGCGGCATCACCGCCATGACCGCGTTCACCGAGGTCGGCGCTTCGACGCCGATGCTCGCCACGATGATCGGCCTGGGTGTCGGTATCGACTACGCGCTCTTCATCCTCGCCCGCTACCGGAGTGAGCTCGAGCTCCGCACTCGGGTCGCTCCGCAGGCTCCGCTCCGGGCCGACGACCGCGCCGAGGCCATCGGCATCGCCGTCGGAACCGCCGGCTCAGCCGTCGTGTTCGCCGGTGCGACCGTCATCATCGCCCTCGCCGCACTGAGCGTCACGGGCATTCCGTTCCTCGCTGCGATGGGTTGGGGCGCTGCCGCAACGGTTACCGTCGCCGTGTTCGTCGCTCTCACGCTGCTGCCGGCCGTGCTCGGCATCTTCAAGTCGAAGGCCTTCGCGGGCCGCATCCGGCGCGAGAAGCCGAAGCACGCGAGCGGCGAAACGAACGGTGTCCGATGGGCCCGACTGGTCGGCCGTGCGCCGATCGCGGTCGCGATGATCGTCATCATCGGCCTCGGTGCCATTGCCTTGCCGCTCAAGAACCTGCACCTCGCCCTGCCGGGTGACAGCACCGCGTCGGAGCAGACCACTCAGCGCAAGGCGTCGGACCTCATCACCGAGGCGTTCGGCCCGGGCCGTCAGGCTCCGATGCTGGTCGTCGTCGATGGTCGTGCCCTGAACGCCGCCGACCGGCCGGCCGCCTACGGTCAGATCCTCGGCTGGATCGACTTGCACGACGATGTCGCGAACGCACAGATCGTCGCGTCGAACGCGGACGGCAGCGGTACGCAGATCATGATCACGCCGAAATCTGGACCGGAGTCCGTCGCCACCGAGATGCTCCTCGACTCGCTGCGCGAGGGCCAGGCCTCGATCGAAGGCAAGACCGGCACCACCATCGGTGTCACCGGTCTGACCGCGATCCAGACGGACGTGTCGAAGAAGCTCGCCGACGCTCTCCCCGTCTACCTCGCGGTGGTCATCGGTCTCGCGTTCTTGCTGCTCATGGTCGTGTTCCGCTCGCTCCTGGTGCCGCTCACCGCGACGCTCGGGTTCCTGCTCTCGGTGCTCGCCACTCTGGGCGCGACGGTTCTGGTCTTCCAGGAGGGTGCGTTCGGTTGGTTCCACGGACAGCCGATCATCAGCTTCATGCCGATCTTCCTCATCGGTCTGGTATTCGGTCTGGCGATGGACTACCAGGTCTTCCTCGTGACCCGGATGCGTGAGGCGCACGTCCATGGGATGTCGGCTCGCGAAGCGGTCATCGACGGTTTCCGCAGCAGCGCACGGGTCGTCACGGCGGCCGCGCTCATCATGATCTCCGTCTTCAGCGGATTCATGCTGATGGACGAGCCGATCGTCCAGTCGATGGGCTTCGCACTCGCGGTGGCGGTCTTCTTCGACGCCTTCATCGTCCGCATGGCGCTCATCCCGGCCCTCATGTACCTCATGGGAGAGAAGGCCTGGTACCTGCCGAAGTGGCTCGACCGGTTGCTCCCGAAGGTCGATGTCGAGGGCGAAGGCCTGCAGAAGCCGAAGGTCGTCGACAGCGAAAACGACGACAAGGAACTGGTTCTCGTCCGAGGCTGATCCCTCTCAGCGACGTGCTCCCCGAAAGATTTTCGGGGAGCACGTCGGCGTTTACTTGCTATTGACAAGCCCGCTTGCTTTTTGCAAGTATCGATTTACCGGACCAGACCACCAGCAGGAGCATCCGTCATGGCGACCAACATCTTCGTGAACTACCCATCCGCCGACCTCGAGCGCAGCAAGGTCTTCTACACCGCACTCGGCGCGACCATCAACCCGAACTTCACGGACGACAACGCGGCCTGCTTCGTGTGGGACACCAACATCTACACGATGGTTCTCAAGCGCGAGTTCTTCGCCACGTTCACCACCAAACAGATCATTGACCCCAAAACCGCTGCACAGATGCAGATTTCGTTCTCGCGTGACTCCCGCGAAGAGGTCGACGCAGTGATCGAGGCCGGACTGGCCGCCGGCGGAACCGAGGCTGGCCCTGCCCAGGACTACGGCTTCATGTACGCCCGCGACCTGGAGGACCCGGACGGCAACGTCGTGTCGTTCCTCTGGATGGCGCCCGAGGCCGTCGAGAAGGGCCCGGAGGCATACATGGCCGAGCAGGCTCAGGTCTAAATGGCTGCCCGCAGCTACGGGCAGTACTGCGGAATCACCACCGCCGTCGAGCTGGTCACCGAGCGTTGGGCGCTGCTCATCATCCGTGACCTGCTCGTCGGCCCGCGTCGCTACACCGACCTCAAGCAGGGTCTGCCCAAGATTCCGACGAACATCCTCTCCGCCCGCCTCAAGGAGTTACAGGAGGGCGGAGTCATCCGCCGTGTCGCATTGCCACGCTGCGGACTTCTCTACGAGCTCACCGAATACGGGCATGAGCTCGAGCCGATCGTGTTGGCGCTCGGCCGGTGGGGATTCCGCGCAATGGGCGACCCGGCGGCGGACGACATCGTCACCGCCGACTCGCTCACGATGGCTCTACGGACGGCGTTCCGGCCGGAATTCGCTTCCGTCCCATTGGACTTCCAGATCCAGGTGGGCGAGGTCGAGTTGCGGGCGCAGGTCGCCGACGGTGGGCTGAAGATCGTTCAGATCGCTCCCCCGGCACCGCCGGTGGGCGGCGCACTGCCCGCCGGCGAGCCGGAACTACGTTTTGCCTCCGGCCCCGACATTCGCCACCTGATCGCCGGAACCCTGACGGCTGCCGAGGCGGTCGAACAAGGGGTGGTCACCATCCTGCGCGGTGACCTCCCGTTGCTCGAGCGATTCGCGGAGCTCTTCCGGATCAGCGCGGCGTGAGCCGGACGACCGGGATGCGCCGGGTCGTGTTCTCCTGGTACTTGCGGTACTGACCGTGGTTGGCGCGGTTGACTTCGTCCCACAGCTTCGCGAAGCGCGGGTCGTCCGGGTAGATCGCCTCGGCGGTCACCGGAATCTTCTTGCGGCCGATCTGAATTTCACACTCCGGCTGCGCCTTGACGTTCGGCAGCCAGCCCGGCGGACGCTTCGCGCCACCGTTCGATGCCGTCACGAGGTAGCTGTCGCCATCACGGCCGTAGATGAGCGCCGATGTCCGCGGCTGCCCGGTCTTTCGCCCGACTGAGTACAGCAACAGCGACGGCATGCCGAAAAGCAGTCGATGTCCGAAAAGTCCGCCGGTGCGCTCGTAAACCGCCTGATGCGCTTTGAGCAACGTGATGAAGGGGTCAGCCATACTCGTCAGTCTGTGATTTCGGGCCGTGGTGCGCAAGAGCGGACGGTTCCGGGCATCCCCTTAGACGGACTGCGCCTTCTTCTGCGGGCTGCTCGTGGCGAACATGTCGGTGATCTTCTGTGCCGGTGGGACCGAGCCGAGCATCTCGGTCGTCATCCCGTGGATCTCCGAAACACGTTCGCGGAACCACACATCGTGCGGTTCGTTCGATTCCGCCATCGCACGGAACATCGCCGCCAGGTCCGCGGACTCGTGATACAGGCACACGACGTCGCCCGCCGGCGTGCTCATCAGCGATGCCACCTCGTGCCGCATGCCCCAGCGCCGCATCGCTTCCTGATGCTCGTCGCGGCGCGCACCGCTGAGTTCGCTCGCGAACTGACGCCACGCCTCGGTCTGGCCGGCGACGATCGGCGCGATCCACGTGAGGCTTTGCCGGGGCAGAGTGCGGTAGGTCTGCAACGTGTCTTCGGAGCAGTGGAACCGGCAGATCTTCCCGTCGCGGAGGGTGAAGTGGTGGTACTCCGTCGACGATCCTTCAAGCCCGGTCTCGCGCGCCCGATTACGGGAGGAGATCACGGCCATGACCTCGTTGTCGTTGGCTGTCATCGTGGTCGGTGTGAATTCGTCGAACTCGAGGGAATTGTTGAGATCGGTGAAGAAGGCGGCGACCTCGGCGAGGCTGTGCCGTTCGCCGTGCCACGGCGCGATCGCACTCTCGGTGTCGACGGCCCAGTCGATGTCGTCGGTGAGGAGGGAAAGTAGAGCTGGAATGTTCCCGCGGCCAAACGCCGCATACGCATCTTCGACGACGCGGAGGTTTTCGGATACGCCCATGATCGAGTCCTTTCAGGAGCGAACAGAGCAGGTAGAGCGAGTGCTCTATCGCGCAACCTACTCCTGTCCGTGAGGTCGCGAAAGCGCTCTTCAATGGACATTTTTCGCCCACTTCCCACCATCACAATTTGTCACTGTTGTCCCCGTACCAACTTCTGCAACGAGATTCCCGCAGGCCTCAAAAAGCCATTGCGGGCTCAACAGAAGATCAATAACTTTTGTGATCTAGTTCACGTATCGCGCCACCGGAGAAATCGCCGGTCAATTGAGGAGTCAGCCCATGACGCTGAACCGAAAAGTCGCCGCAACAGCGCTCGCTGCGGCCGTCTCCGGACTGATTCTCACCCCGGCGGTCGCCGCTGCCGACGACATCCCCCGCGACCCGATCCAGGTGCCACCCGGCGAACACGTCTACCGGCCACCGGAGTCGACGATCGGCAACGACGACATCCACATAGATCACGCCAAGTTGCCTGATCTCAGCCATCTTCCGGATTTCGACGACTTCCCTATCCACTTCAAGCACGAGAAGAAGAAGTCGTCGAACGAGATCACCACTGTCTTCCCATCAGGTCGCGAGCCAATCCAGATGCCGCAGACGGCCGAGACTGATTCCATAGAGATTCCGCAGCCGAACCAGGGGGTACCGATTGCACTCGCTTCGGCCGCGATCCTGGGCACGGCAGGTGTCGCTATTCGGCGTACGAGGACGCACTAGCCTCGGTACCGCGCTCATCGCCGCGGCCCTCCTTGCCGCGTGCGGTGACAGCGATCCGGGTGGCACCGTTCCGCTCGGCGATCCAGCGGGGTCTGCGCGTGCGTCCAACGCCGCCGCGGTCTCGACCGACGGTGTGATCGCCGCAGGCCAGCTCTACATTCCGAGAATTGCGGTGAACGCGCCAATCCACGCACGGGGCACGGTCACCGAACCCAATCCCTTTGCCGGCGGTAAAGAGATGACCTCGTTCGGAGTCCCGAAGGACCGGTCGTCTCTGGCGTGGTGGTCGGATGGCCCCCAGATCGGCAGCGATGGCATGGCGATCGTTTTGGGACACGCGCAATCCGGCAGGGGCTATGCCGTGTTCGACCGGCTACATGAACTCAAGCCCAAAGACGTAGTGACGGTCGAGAACCCGCAGGGCACCGAACGCGCAGTTTTCCAGGTCATCGCGGTGGTCGACCACATCTCCAAACGCGACCCGGACGCACTGCGGAACGTCCTGCTCAACCCGCCCGCCGATACACACCTGGCACTCATCACCTGCGGCGGCGAGGCGGACTATTCAGCCATGGCGACCGACGAGAACGTCGTGGTGTTCGCCAGGCGGTCACTGTAGTTTCGGTTTCACGCATCCTTCCGCCGCGAAATCTCCACTCCTAGACTGATTCTGAGTCGAGCGGAAGGGGCCGCGATGCGTGCGTCGGAGCTGCGTGAACAGGGCGTCACCATGGTTCTCGGCACGGTCGTCGACATGGCCGGAGTCGCTCGCGCCAAATGGGTTCCGGTCTCGCGGGTCGGCGATTTCGAGGCTCACGGCATGGGCGCGTGCCCGTCGTGGAACGTTTTCTGCATCGACTCGGCGCTCGCGTTCACCAAAGACCTGAACGTCATCGGCGACCTCCGCATCCGGATCGACACCGATCGACTTGCGGTCATCGACGACGGGATCGCCTGGGCACCGGGATCGTTCTTCAACCAGGACGGGACGCCCAACGCGAACTGCGCACGCACTCGACTGGCCGAGGTCTGCAGTAAGACGAGCTACCGCGCCACCGTCGGTGCGGAACTCGAATTCGCGCTGCTCGGTGGCTCCGGCCAGCCGGTCACCACGACGGGGTGGACGGGGTACGGCGCGCGTTCCTCGCTCGAGCAGGCACCATTCTTCGACAGTCTGCTCCGACGTGCCGACCGAGCACAGCTCGGAATCGAACAGTTCCATGCCGAAGCAGGGGTCGATCAGTTCGAGATCTCCCTGTCCCCCGCCGATCCCGTCGCGGCCGCTGACGCAGTCGTTCTCGCCCGGATTCTGATCGGACGTGCGGCCGCCGAACACGGTATGCGCGTCTCGTTCTCCCCGCTGCCGTTCGCCGGTGGACTCGGAAACGGTGCCCACTTGCACATGTCGCTTCGATCGAACGGATCGCCGGTGTTCTCCGGAGGCGCCGGTCCGCACGCGCTCACCGAAGAAGGTGGAAACGCGATCGGCGGCGTCCTCGAATCGCTGCCCGAACTGCAAGCAATTTTCGCCGGGTCGGTGTTGTCCCCGGCGCGCATCGGACCCGGAAAATGGTCGGGCGCGGCGCGGTGCTGGGGGCTCGAGAACCGCGAGGCCGCCGTTCGATTCGTTGCGGCGACGCCGAGCAATCCGCACGGCGCAAATATCGAACTCAAAGTGGTCGACCCGAGCGCCAACCCCTACCTTGCGATCGCCGCCTTCGTGGGATCGGCGCTGCGTGGGATCAGCCAACAGACGCCCTTGCCACCCGAAGAGTCCGCCGCACCAACGGCGGTCGAGACCCTCACCGGAACCCAAGCGGAGATCATCGCCGCGTTTGCCGATTCACCCGTGGCAAAAGAGGTTCTCGGCGAGGCGATCGTCGAGGCGCTGGTGAGCGCGCGCAGCTACGAGATCGAGCAGTTCTCGACGCTGCCGCTCGAGGACCTCACGGAGAAGTTCCGCGAGGCCTGGAGTTACTGAGCGATCAGGCCAGGTTGAGGACCCGTGCGACGAGGAGCAGAGCAATCGCCAGCACGACGACCCCGATGTCCACGATCCAGACGACCGCGCCCGCTCGGCTGTGCATCGGCTGCGGATGCGATAGTCCGGACGTCTGATCCGCGTCCGGCGGCGTGTCACCAGGCGTCACACATCCGCCCGGTTCCAACCCGCGTCGCAATGATCGACACGGGGAGTCGGCCTCACAAACCGGCGGTCCCGGACGTCTACATAGTGTGGTTGCAGACATTGTTTCTTCCGGTGAGGCCGTTGGGGTGCTCGCCGCGATGCGGGCTGCTCTGCCTGGGCAGGTTGCGGGTACGCGCGCCGAGCAGGTGCTGCTGTTTGTGGAGATCGAGACGCTGAAGCGGCAGCTCGATGCCCTCGGCTACCGAGTGTTGGCGGATCTGGAGACGAGCACGGATGACTCGCTCGGCATCCTGCGAACCGTGGACGTGGTCGCCGACGCGGCACGCCTGGAGAAGAAAGACGTGCGGGCACGGCTGCGGATCGCCGCGGACCTGACCCCGCGGGTGATGGTCTCTGGTGAGGTCGTGGCACCGAATTTGGAGCACGTCGCCGAAGTGGTGAACCGGGGCACGATCGGTATCGAGCACGTGAGCGTGATTCGGCGGTTCTTCAAAAACCTTCCCCGTGCGGTCGAACCCGACGCCCGCGTGTTCGCCGAGCAGCAGCTCGCGGACTGGGCCACCCAGTTCCGTCCCGACGAACTCGCCAAACTCGCCGACCGACTCAACCACGTCCTGGACCCGGACGGCACCCTCGACGACGACCTCGACCGCGCACGCAAACGGCACTTCACCCTGCACAAACAGGGCAGCGACAAAATGGTGTCCGGCACGTTCTGCCTCACCCCCGAAGCCGCCGCCTATGTGGAGGCGTACCTCGCCAAGTTCGCACGGCGCGGCATGTGCAACCCCGCCGATGCCGAACCCACGATCGAACACGATCCGACCGAAGCCGAAATCCAGGCCGACACCCGTACATATGGTCAGCGCTGTCATGACGCACTCGTCGCGATGATGCGCGCGACCCTCATGTCGGGTGATTTGGGTCAGCACCGGGGCCTGCCGGTCTCGGTGATCCTCACCGCGGACATCACCGCGCTGGACCCGGCGCTCGGTCAGCCACAGGTCGGCCGCACCGGAGGGTCACTGGATATCCCGATCAGTGATGTCCTGCGCATGGCCGGGCACGCCGAACTGTTCCTCGCGACGATCTTCGGAGACGCCAAACCCGTCGAGCTCTACCACGGCCGCACCCGCCGCATCGCCTCTGCGGGGCAACGGTTGATGCTCGCCGCGACCGAACGCGGCTGCACGTTCCCCGGATGTGACCGCGGCGTCTATTTCACCCAAGCCCATCACGCCATCGATGACTGGCTCAAGGGAGGCCACACCAACATCGACGAACTCGCCCCAGCCTGCGATATCCACCATCCGCTGGCCGGACCGGCACCGCATCAATGGCAAACCACGAAAAACGCCGTCGGAAGGACGATTTGGATACCACCGAAAATCATCGACCCACGACAACGGCCACGGGTCAACCACTTCCACCACCCCGAACGCCGGGTGACGCTCAGTGGCGACTAGATCAGCTCAGCCACCACAAACGCGACTCCGGTGAGGATCGCCCATGCCAACATCGCGAGCCCGGTGTCGCGGAGCGAGGGGAGCAGGGCCATTCCATTGGCCCCGTTGCGGACGGGTGCGTTCGCACGCAGCGCCAACGGGATCGCGACCAGTCCGGCGAGTGCGAACGGCGTCGAAAGCGTCAGCAGGAGGCTGATGACGAACGGCGTCGCGATGAGGACCATGTGCAGTCGGCGTGTGCCCGGGTCGCCCAGGCGCACCGCGAGTGTGTTCTTGCCCGAGAGAGTGTCAGTCGGAATATCGCGCAGGTTGTTGGT
>JAJFUQ010000051.1 GCA_021372355.1 Nocardiaceae bacterium
GATCAGATCGCGCCATCCCGCGGACCCTTACCTACCGGTTCCACGGTTGCACGATGTTGATCGAAACGGCTAGGCCACCGGAACGAACCGGGGCCAAAATTCGCGACGGCAGACGGGGCCAATTCACTTGACGAAACCCAGGAGTTGTCCGTCGTGAACGAGAACGGGTAGCCAACTACCGAGACATTCACCGGTGCACGCCACGATGTGGTGATCATCGGGCGGGAAGATGTAGAGCGCATAGCCGGATACATCGGTCAGATAGTCGCCGATCCCCGGGAGGTTTCTGACCTCCACGCTGCCCGGACCGGGCACCTCGGTGACGAGTGGGCGTAATTCGTCGGGTGGGGATGCATTTGCAGAGCTGCATCCAGCACTGCTGATCACGCAGCCCACAAGCGCGAGATATCGAGCGCATCGGATCACCGTGGAACCCCCGGCAGTGGGTCGAACCCATCCAACGAAGAAAGCGGCGTGGCCGAGGGTGCACCAGCCATGGGTAGTTCGGTGCGCCAGCCGTCCCCAATCCAGACCACCGTGGCGGGAAAGTGATACAGGTGCCCGGACGGGTCTTGTACGGCAAGATCGGCGACCGCCCGAGCGGGTGAGTAGGAGACCCAGCGGTACGCGGCGAAGAAGGGGAGGTGCCGAAACTGAGTGAGGGCAGTATTGACACGAGTCTGCGGGGCACTGGAATCGCCCGGCGACAGAACTGCTTCATTCTGGACGACGTTGCGCCAGTTTGCGTCGGGCGTCGTTGTCAGTCGAGCTTGTTCCTGGAGCATGGCGATGAAGGCGCCGTTGGCGTTGTGTCCGAAAATCGACGCCACGTCCCCGTCGACTCGCCCAGGTCCGTCCGTCGGCGAGGTAGGCAATCGGATATCGTGCCAGATCATCCATTCGTACTCGAGCAAGTCTGGATAAGTTGAACTCGTATCCGGGGCAAATGACCGCGCCGTACTCACCGAGCAGCCTGCTGCCATAGTTGCAACGGCGGCAATTGATACCACTACCTTTAAGCGATTCATCGTGTGGTCCCCGATGTGCGCCCCGACAGCGTCATCGAGTCCTCATCTGACGTTGACAGTTTCTCGTCGCCTGCGGCCACGGGGGAATACGGCAGAACCGGTGTGGGCTCGATGTCGCCAGGCGAGTCGATATTGATTCCTCGGCGCAGCAATTTTCGGGTGTAGATCGTGTCGGTACCAAGTAGATGCGCTGAACCGGCCGCGAGTGAGACCGCCGCCATCATCGGAAGAATGAGGCTGTACTGGCCGGTGAGTTCAAACAGAATCACTACCGCAGTCATGGGTGCACCGGTCGCACCGGCGAGAACAGCACCCATCCCGATGAGGCTGAATGCGCCGGCCGCACCAGCCATCCCGGGCATCAACCACTGAGCGAGTTCCCCGAATGCGGTGCCCGCCATCGCGCCGATGAACAGTGTCGGTGCAAATACTCCGCCGGATCCACCGATCCCGATGGTCAGGCTCGTCGCCAGCATCTTGCCCACCAGGAGAACGAGAAGTAGCACCAAACCGTAGTGCCCGTTCACAGAATTCTCGAGGACCGGGTAGCCCACGCCGTAAAGCTGCGGCAGTGCCAGCAAGACACCGCCAAGAAGGACGCCTCCAACTGCTGGACGTGCCCACTCGGGTCCACGCCAGGCCCAGTCGCAGATGTCTTCAATCGTGTACAGCACGCGCGAAAACAGCATCCCAACAAGCCCCGCAACAACACCTAACACAAGGTAGAGCGGATATTCGTGCGCGCTGTGAACAGTAAAGGTCGGCAGTAGAAGGAACGGATGGTCGCCGAGCGCCGACCGTCCGATCACGTCGGCGGCGACACTGGAGAGCACGACAATCCCGAACGACTGCGCCGCGTAGTTCCGCAGGATGATCTCCATGGCGAAGAACGCACCTGCGAGTGGTGCATTGAATGTCGCTGAGATGCCGCCCGCGGCTCCGCATGCCACCAGCAGACGCATCCGCTCAGGTGTCAGTCGAAGCGCGGACGCGACCGTCGAGCCAAGCGCCGAACCGATCTGGACGATGGGACCTTCCCGTCCGACTGAACCACCGCCGCCGATGCACAACGCCGAAGCAACGGCTTTGACGACCGTTACGCGTGGGGCGATTTTTCCGCCGCGGAAGGCGACTGCATACATGACTTCCGGAACCCCGTGGCCGCGTGTCTCCGGGGCAAGAAAGTGAACAAGGGGCCCGTAGATCATTCCTGCGATAACCGGCGTCACAGCAACGAACCAGAACCCGATCGCCGGCCAATGACCGTTAGCGACCCGGCCGAGCCCCGAATAATCAGGGAAGCCCGTGAACGCCTTGGTCAGTGCCGTCACCAGCCAGCGGTACGCGATTGCACCAAGCCCTGTGAGGCATCCGATGGCGATCGCCATCGGTACCAGAGAGACGGGACTCTTGTGGAGCCAATCACGTGCGGCGGCATTCAAGCTCCACCGGTGCCGTACACCACCAGGGGGCGACCACAATAAATACATGCACTAGACAATAGTTGCTATGCGCAGTCGTTGCCCACTCGCCGAGCTGTGATGCCACCCACGAAACATGACGGGGTGCCCGCATTGGCACTGACGTCGGAGTTTGGGCGGTATTTTGGACTGTAATGACCAGACAGGCTTCGGCGACAGACGTTGACGGCTCATCGGCTGCGCCAGGAGATGACGCCGCCGAGGCAATCACCGACGCCCTGCTGACCGCGTCCCGACTTCTCGTGGCGATCTCGGCGCGTTCCATCGCCCACGTCGACGACACGATCACGACGGCGCAATTCCGCACGATGGTGATCCTTGCAACGCGCGGGGGTATGAACATCACATCGCTGGCCGGGCTGCTCGATGTGCAGGCCTCGTCTGCGACGAGGATGGTGGACCGTTTGGTTACCGCCGGCATCATCGAGCGGTCGCAGCATCCACACTCCCGGCGCGAGCTCGTTATCAGTCTCACTGACCATGGCCGCGGCATCGTCGAAGCAGTGACGGCGAGGCGTCGCACGGAGATCGCTCGCGTTGTTCAGAAGATGCCTGCGCCCAGCAGGCGCGGACTCATTCGCGCATTGACAGCGTTCACTACGGCTGGCGGAGAGCCTCCAGTCACGCATGGCGACATTGAGGATTACCAGCTGTAACCCTGCCGAGAACGCCCCGAGCGACGGTTGCGCGAGGCCCCATCTTGGTTCGCGTTCGCTGCAGCGCGTGTCCACAATCGATACCGCTCCCATCTGGATCGGGACCACTTCCGCTATCCCTCAACATTCAGACGGTCGATCGACGGACTCTTCGTCAACTGATCCGTTGGCCTATGCGCCGCCGGTTTCGGGCGCGTTGGGTTGGCTTGACGAGCAAGCTCAGCAAGCCGGGCGTTGTACGCATCCAACGCGTCTTGCTCGTCGTCGAAGCCCTCGCCGACGTCATCTCGGTCGAGCAGCGTACGCTGACGAACTCCCTCCAGCCACGGCCCGAACCCGCGGGATCGGCCACCGGACCGCACCCACTGTCCGGCGACGATCACCATCAAAACCATCATGAGCCCGTCGCCGCCGAACCACATGATTGCGCCAGCCAGAGCTTGGCCTCCGATGAGGTCTGTGCCGAGCTCTCCTGCTCCGTAGCCGGGGGCAACAGGGGAGTAGCTCATCATCAGGGTGATGCCCACGATGGTGTCCGGCATCATGCACATCGCCATAACGGCGAAGCGTGTCGGGTAGGACATCTCACGCGTCCCGGCGAGTTCGCCGCCGAGGAGCGGAAGCATGAGCAAGTAACCGCTGGCGAGATAGAGGACCAACTCGGCATTGTGAATCCAGGTGTGATGAAACATCGCTTCCTGAAAGCCCGTGAGATGGGTCAGCACAATCACAGCTGCATATAGAGGAGCGGTAAATCGGGGCGAAACCACCGCACGAAAGACCAGGCTCGACCGTGCGCGATCGAGTACGACGCCCGCTCTGGTGCTGCGGTCGTGCACAAGCCGCAGCGGCTGAGCCCATACGAGCATTGATGGTGCCACCATGATCAGGATTAGATGCACGAGCATGTGCGCCCAGAATCGTTGATGGGCGTACATCGCCAGCGGACTGAAGAGTGCGATGGCGAGTGCGGCCATGGCGCCGAACCACGAGGCAACCCTGACCACCGACCACTGCGTCGACCGCATAGCCAGAACAAAATAGCCCGTCGATGCCAGTACGACTGCCGCGAGGGGTACTGGTGCAAGCGTCCACATCAGCGATCCCTGGTCAGAATTCATTCTGTCGATCTCCTGCTCGGATTGTTCGTATCGCGATCAATCGGTCGCACCCAGCAGGAGTTGCCGCTCGGCCCGACTGCTAGCGCAGCGCACGGCGCTTGAGGACTGGCCGGCCTGATGTTGGCATTCACGTGGAAGACGTTGCTCGGGTCTTAGATCACCTTCATCGCGGCGGGGCGCTCGAACCTTCGCGGCACCATACGAGGCTCGGACCCGGTTCCGGGTCACGAATGTCGTGTCTGCCTCATTGCAGGCCCGGACGACAAACGTAACCCGCGAACCTGACGGCCTTGCGCTCTCGGGAATTGAGCTTGGTTTGCAGTTGGTTTGCGATCGCGTGACAGGCACCGGTCACGGAGTTGGGAACCGCATGTCGCGAGCCCGATCGTCGTCACGCGATCGCAAACCACCGGACGGCAGATGCTCAATGTTGCCTGCGCACACTGGACTTATCGCCACGCACGTAGGAACAGCCATGACTACCACAGGCCTCAGCAAGTCTCACCTGTCTTCACATCACGACAGGCACGGAGACGCGAACTCCGCAGATCGCCGTGCATCGCGAATCGTCGTCGAACGGCACGAATCCAAGCGGAATGGCGTCTGGCATCAATCGGTGCCGGACTCTCGGACACAACGGTTCGTCACGTGGCTGACCATTCTGGCCGGAATCGCGCTGACGATGAGTCCGCTGTTGTGGGTTCACGGCACTGGAGAGTGGCTTGCGGCCGGATTGAACGAGATAGTGACCGGATTTATCGTCATGCTAAGTGGTCTGCTGCGACTAACTCGATCGGTCAGTTTGCTTACGGTTACGAGCATCGGGTGCACCATCAGCGCCTGGCTGATCGTTTCACCGATCGTTCTCGACGTGTTCGGGTACCGACCGCGTGGCACCTCAATGGTTGCCACCATCGTCGTCTTCCTCGTAGGCCTTTTCTTGTGGGCGATAACTGTAGCCGGAGCTTCTTACGCCAGCAGTGAGGGTGATCGCGGGTATCAATAGCAAGCAACCACGCAACGAGTCTGACCTCGGCAAGAGCAAGCACAGACCACTTCGTCGACCGCCCTGGACGTTTCTGACGGTGCGCCTCGACTTACGGACGATTCGACGAATCGGTTTGGGCCGGAGGGTCACCCGATACGGGATCGAGAAAAGGGCGCGGATCATGCGCCCGCAGGGGAGCGGGGTTCCGCAACCTTTCTATGGTCCTGACCTGCCCGATGATCAGACCGTCAATACCGTGCTCGACGTGGCGCTTCGAATCGGCGAGATCCAGATGTTTTGCGGAGCCGGAGCCGCAGACGTCGCCGCAACCATCCGGGCCACGACCAAGGCGCTTGGACTCCCCGATTGTGAGGCCGATGTCATCGTGTCGTCGATCTCGGTCACCTGTCACCGCGGACCGTCGGCGCAGCCGGTTACGGTTGTGCGAGTTGTTCGTTCGCACAACAACGACTTCAGCCGTCTGACCGCAACGGAGGATCTCGTCGACGAGATCGTGTCGGGAAGAATCGACTCCGCACGGGCGAGGGATGAGATCCGACGGATTGCCGGCGAACCGCATCCGTATCCGCGGTGGGTCGCTTCACTCGCGTGGGGTGCGATGGCCGGATTCATCGCGCTCATCATCAATGGTGGCGTGGACATCGCGTTGGCGGCAATCGCGATCACTGTGGTCGTCGATCGCACGATCATGGTCCTAAATGGGGTCTCGCTGCCCCCTTTCTTCCAACAGGTCGCGGGTGGTGCCGTGGTCATGCTCATCGCCACCGCGGTCGTTTCGACCGGCATGTTGAGTCGGTCGCTGCCCACGCTGCTTGTTGCGGCGGCCGTTACCGTTTTGCTCTCCGGCATGGCGACCGTGTCAGCGATTCAGGACGCGATTAGCGGCTTCAACGTGACCGCGGCAGGGCGGGCCGTCGAGGTCGCGTTAATGAGCGCGGGACTTATCAGCGGTGTCCTCATCGCGTTGAGAGTCATCGTTGCGCTGGGGTTCGAACCAGTGCCACTACCCGATGTGCCCAGTGTCACTGGCCCGCGAATTGCGACCATGATGACCGGAAGTATCGGAGCCGCAGCCTGTTTCGCGGTTGCATCGTATTCGCGTGGGCGTGGCGTCGCGGTCGCAGCGATGTCGGGTGGGATCGGCGGAACCTCTTGGGCACTGTTACGCATGGGTGAGGTCGGTCCGGTCAGCGCTGCTGCGATTGCAGCTGTCCTCGTCGGATTGTCGGGTGGGCTGTTGGCTCGCCGACTCCGCGTGACACCACTCGTTGCTGCCTTGGCGGGGGTGACTATGACAGCTTGATTCAGGACCGGTATGACGGCCTGATTCAGGACCACCTTCCTTCAGACCGGTGTGTTGTGACGGTTTGATTTAGGACCACCCTCGACGGTTTTCGTGTCGCT
>JAJFUQ010000058.1 GCA_021372355.1 Nocardiaceae bacterium
AGCAACCACTCCGGATTCGTCAGGAGGAGTTCACCGAGAAGCACACTCCCCCGGATGAACTGAATGGTGAACACGAGTCCGTCGGCGGCCATCTCGGCAACGTCGCCACCATCGCGGGACAGCTCGTCGAGACCTTGCAGGTACCGTCCCAGTTCACGCAGCAGCGCTGCGTCGATTAGTTCACCTTTGGTGCCGAAGTACCGGTACACACCCGACCGCGCCAGCTTCGCCACCCGCGCCACATCCTCCATGGATGTCTTGCCGATGCCTTTTTGGGCGAAGCACTCGACGGCCGCATGCAGAATGCGTTCCTGAACGGCCGCGGCGTCACTCACGTTTGCAGAAGTCATCGCTGCAATCATGCGATCTCCTCCGCAACGACATCCACCAGCCCACGCAATCTTCGGGATAAATGTTTGAGTCCGCACGCGCGTCGTAGACGATGGCCGTCCTCAAGCAGTCGATCAGCGCCCTTAACGGCCGCTTCCGCCAGGAGTCATATAGTTTCTTGACGTGGTCAAGAAGGCGGCACCAGCCGCGACGAACGCCGACGAGGCAACCGACACCAAGTCGGCACGCACTCGGCAGCGCATCCTCGACGCGGCTGCGAACGTCCTGAGCCGCAAGGGATATGCCGGCACTCGGTTATCCGAGGTCGCCGACATCGCGGACCTGCAGACACCCGCCATCTACTACTACTTCCCGTCTCGCGACGACCTCGTCGAAGAAGTGATGTGGTCGGGGATCGCCGGTCTCAAGGACGTGGTCGCCTCAGTGCTCGCCGATCTACCTGCGGACACTCCGCCGATCGAACGGATCATGGCGGCCGTCGAGACGCACCTGCGTCACGAGCTGGAGGTCTCGGACTACGCGACCGCGTCGATTCGCAACTCCGGCCAGATTCCCGAGAAGATGCGTACGCGCCAGAAGGAAGAGGACGCCGCTTACGGCAATATCTGGCGTGAACTCTTCACCGACGCGGCCGACGCCGGCGACCTCAATCCCGGCCTGCACCCGGTCATTGCCCAGCTGCTGGTCGTCGGGGCATTGAACTGGGCGGCCGAGTGGTGGTCGCGCAGTCGTGGCTCAGTCGATGACGTCGTCCAGAACGCGCAGTTGATCATTCGAAACGGACTCAGTCCCGTCCGAGGGTGACCGTCGCGGAGGCGATCACCCGCCCTTGCGTGATCTCCACTTCGATCACGGCGACCCGGGCGCCCACGCGCCGCGCTGTGGCATCGACAATCATGTCGCTCCCGATACGCGCCGGTCGCTGGAAATTGATGTCGAGGCTCATCGCCCGAAAGCCCTCTCCCAACGATTCGCCGAGGTTCCGCGCACCGAGATCCACGAGCGCGACCGGAATTCCCCCATGGACGATCCCGTAAGGATTTGCCATCCATGGCAATGCCTCCGCCCGCAAGCGGCCACGATCAGGCGTACCGGCCAGCACCGTCACTCCGAGGAGTTCGGCCAGATTCCCATCGCCCGCCGCCCGGTTTGCGGGCGACTTTTCCACCGGAGCCACGACACCCGGCACAACGAGAAAACGGGCCGACACGGCGGCAATGAGCCGTCCGCCGGTCCGCAGGTCGGCAACCGCGAGAACGCTGCCGGCCGCGACATCCTTGATCAGGGCACTCGCCTCGACAACCTCGCCCGCGCGCAGCGGACCGGCGCCCGCTTCGACGTGGATCGTGGCCGTTCGAATCCCGGCATCGGCGGGCACG
>JAJFUQ010000086.1 GCA_021372355.1 Nocardiaceae bacterium
CGGCGGACCCGAAGGCGTCGGCGTCGCCGCCGGCCGAGCCATCAAAATGTGCTTCATCGTCGTCGTCTTCGCCAACATGTTCCTCACACTCGCCATCTGGGGCATCACCCCAGGCATCCGGATCTCGGGATAGGGGTGAACCGCCAGTCCCGGCGAAATTTACCGATCTTGAATCGCGACTGAATTTGAAGAAAAAATCAACTTCTGCCGCGAAAAGTTGCACCGGATTATGTTTGACCCATGCTCGTCATAAATTCGCTCTCGAATGCCGGTAAGAAGTTCCGGCGTGAGCGCTCGGGCGCGAAGGTCAGCCTGTTCGCACGTATGCCGAAAAGCAAGCGTGGCCGGGCGGCTGCCTTTTCGCTGGCCGCAGCCGCCGTTTTGGCGCCAACGGCAGCGGCGGCGACCACCGCTGCTCACCGGCACTCGGCAGCCAAGAAGGCCACCGTCGCCGCTACCCATGCCGCCCCGCCAGCACCCCCACCGGCACCGCCGAAGTACTTCATTCCGACCCACGGCGTGCTGACCTCATTGTTCGGCGAGCGCTGGGGCACTCAGCACCTGGGCATCGACCTCGCGGCTCCGATCGGAACACCGATCGTCGCGGTCACCGACGGCACGGTCATCGAGGCCGGGCCGGCTTCCGGTTTCGGCCAGTGGGTCCGCGTCCAGCAGGACGACGGAACGATCGCCGTCTTCGGACATGTCAGCCAGTTCTTCGTGACCGCCGGACAGCCGATCAAGGCGGGCGAGGTCATCGCGGCGGTCGGCAACGAAGGCCAGTCGACCGGCCCGCACCTCCACTACGAGGTGTGGCTGCCCGACGGCACGAAGATCGACCCGTTGCCTTGGCTGCTCGCTCACGGCATCAACTGCGGTCCGCTCGCCGTCTGACGCTTGCGGTTGCCGTGGGATACGGCCAAATCGCAACAAAGGCAATGGTTTACCTCCCAAAGTTCTGAGGCGATCCTGTGCATTCGCCAAAGTCCTTGAGGGTGGCGCTCCCCTAGCGAGACGATAGAGGTATGCGTCACCGGCTTCGGATCGCGGCTCTGCTCGCGGCGAGCGCGCTTTTTGCGGGATGCGGCGGATCAGGCACTGCAGTTCCCGGATTCCAGGGAATTCCCGTCACCGTCGCGTCGGGATCCCTGCCCCGACCGGACCACGTCGTCATCCTGATCTTCGAGAACAAGGACTACGACAAGGTGATCGGCTCCCGCCGCGCGCCCTACCTCAATTCACTGGCCAACGGCGGCATGAATTTCACCGACTCGCACGCTGAAACGCATCCGAGCCAGCCGAATTACATTGCGCTGATTGCCGGCTCGATGCTTGGTGTCGACGACAACGAGTGCCCGCACGACCTCGGCGACCAGCCCAACCTCTTCCGCCAACTGCTCGATGCCGGGTTCACTGCGGCCGGATACTCCGAAGGACTGCCGCACGCGGGATACACGGGATGCGACTCCGGCGACTACGCCCGCAAGCACAACCCACTTCCCAACTTCTCCAACATTCCGGATTCGTCGAACCTGCCGTTCAGCGACTTCCCGAGTGACTATTCGAAGCTGCCGACCGTGTCACTCGTCGTTCCGGATCTCTGCAACGACATGCACGATTGCCCCGTCGCCGCCGGAGACGACTGGGCCCGACAGAACCTGGCGGGCTACGCCGAGTGGGCCAAGACTCACAACAGCCTGCTCATCGTCACGTTCGACGAAGACAGCGGCTCCGACGACAATCTGATTCCAACGATCTTCTACGGCCAGATGGCTCCCGCCGGTGAGTTCAGCCAGCGCATCGATCACTACAACGTCTTGCGGACCATCCAGGAGATGTACGGCCTTCCACCGCTTGGCGAATCAGCCTCTTCGCAGACGATCAGCGGGTTGATCCACAACTAGCGACATCGGTCTGGTCAGGGCACGAGCGAGAAGTGGGTGTGCACGACTCGTCCCTCGTCTCGCGCGCGAGAAAGACTGTGCATCGTCCGGGGCGATGAAACGCGGTTCCATCCGACCGGAAGCCCGGCTGTTCTTCGAGTTCGTCGAGGGTCAAGTCTGGTTCGGCGAGACGACCCCGTACCCGGTAAGCGGGATGGCGGCTTACTCTCCCGACGATTTCGACTACCAGATGGGTCGGTTCTGGACGCTGCCCACGCTCTGATCGAACTCAGCGATCACGAGGCTTCCGCGGGTCGTCGTATCTCCCCTCGCACGCTCGGGGTTTGATCGGTTGGTGAGCGAGAGACTCGGGCGGCAATTCGGCTGGCTGTGGTCCGCATATGCGATCAGCACAGCGGGCACCTGGCTGGCGTTCGACGCATTCTCGATGCTCGCGATTCTCGTGCTGAACGTCGATGCCGCGCAGGTCTCGCTTCTCGCCGCGGCCGGGCTGGCGGTGGGCGCACTCGTCGCGGTTCCACTGGGTCCATGGGTCGAATTCCGCAGTAAAAGACCCGTGATGATCTCCATGGATCTGGTGCGATTCCTCGCCTTGATTTCGGTGCCCGTGGCGTACTTTCTCGACGTCCTCAGCTACTGGCAACTCGCGGTCGTGGCGATTGTCGTCGCAGCGGCTGACGTCACGTTCACGGCAGCGAGCGGCGCGTACCTCAAGGCCCTCATGCCCCGGCCATCGCTGCTGACGGCAAACGCTCGATTCGAGTCCACCACCTGGACCGCGACGATCCTCGGACCGCCCCTCGGCGGCGCGGCCATCGCAGTCTTCGGCCCGATTTCGACGGTGGTTCTGAATGCGATCAGCTTTGTGCTGTCGGCGATCGGTATTCGGTGCATCGGCGGAGTCGAGCGTCCGCCTTCGCGTGTGGCGGGCTTCCGCGCCGCGGAACTTCGGGCCGGCTGGGACGTCATCTCTGCGGACCCGATCTTGCGGCGACTGTTCGCCAATACCGTGCTCGTCAACGCGTTGATCCTGGCGCCCTTGCCTCTGCTCGCGGTGCTCATGATGGGCCACCTCGGATTCGCGCCCTGGCAGTACGCACTTTCCTTCGCGCTGCCGTGCGTCGGCGGCATTCTCGGCGCGCGATTGGCCGGGCCGCTGGTTGCGCGGTTCGGCCAGTCTTCGGTTCTACGGACAGCCGGCGTTGCTCGGTCGTGCTGGCCGCTGGGACTCGCCTTCGTGATGTCGGGCGGCCGCGGGATGGCTCTCGTCATCGCTGTGCAGTTCGGGTTGGTTCTCTGCTGCGGAGTCTTCAACCCGGTCTACGCGACCTACCGGCTCGACCGACTACCGCTCTCGCATGCCGCACGCGCGTTGTCGGCGTGGTCGATCAGCACCAAGACGACGACCGCATTGATGACGGCCGCCTGGGGACTGGCCGCATCCATCGCCGGTCCGCGGGCTGCGATCGGCCTGGCCGGAGCGTTGTTGCTTGCCACTCCGCTGCTGCTGCCGCGGCGGCTCCCAGCGGCCGCCAGCCCGGGTGTACTTGCACCGGCGTAAGCCCGGCCCTAGCTACTTGTCAGAGGTCGAACGTATATTCGATAGGTGCTCGCTGATCGACTCGTTTCCGCAGGTGAGGCCGCTACGGCTCTCGCCGCGATGCGAGCTGCCCTGCCACAGGAGGTTGCTGGTACGCGCGCCGAGCAGGTGCTGCTGTACACCGAGATCGAAGCGTTGAAGCGGCAGCTCGATGCCCTCGGCTACCGCGTGTTGGCCGAGCTGGAAACGAGCACCGATGACTCGCTCGGCATC
>JAJFUQ010000090.1 GCA_021372355.1 Nocardiaceae bacterium
GTGCGGTCGAGAAAATCTGCGACTGCCGAAGTGAAGGCGTCGTTGTCGTCGCCCGCAACCATGTGGCCCGTGCCCGAAACGTCGACAGCCTCGGCGTGCGGTACGACTTCGAGGAACTCCTCGACCGACTGCTGCGACGTCACGTCGGAGTGAACGCCGCGAATGAGAAGCGTTGGTGCTCGCACGCGGCGGGCCCCTTCGATGAGAAGGTCGCTTATGGCGCCGAATTCTTTGGCACCAGTTGCTGGGTCGCCCTGCAGGAACTCGAAGTTGGAAGCTATGAACGCCGGATCCCATCGCCAGATCCACCGACCGTCGTCGCGCTGCTGCAAGACCTTTCGGAGACCGTCCAAGTTCTTGGGCCGAGCGCGATGCCGGTTGTACTGGGCAATGACGTCCGCGGCCGCGTCGAGCGTATCGAATCCGTCGGGATGGGCGCCCATGAAAGACACGACGCGGCGTGCTCCGTGAAACTCCATTCGCGGAGTTATGTCGACCAGTACGACGGCTCCCCACAGATCGGCAGGCGCCACCAAATGCGTTCCCAACACCGTCATGCCGCCCAAGGATGCGCCAACGACAGCTGGCGGGCGGCCATCGCTGGCATATCGGCGAATCGACAGCAGGTCGGATGCAAGTCGGTCGAGATCGTATCGACCATCGGGGTCCCACTCGCTGTCGCCGTGACCGCGGGCGTCGTAAGCGACGACGGTATACCCGCGCGCGTGTAAGCGGCGCGCGGTAGTCGCCCAGGCATGGCGGTTCTGTCCACCGCCGTGCAGCAGTATGACGACCGCGCGGGCGGATTCGTGTCGGTAGACATCGGCTGCAAGGGCGGTTCCGTCTTCGTTGCGGACGCGCTCGAACGTTGAGGTCATTTGCTGTGTCCTCGATGGTCGCCTTGGGCAGCGTTCTCGTTCCGCGACCGGATCACGAGGCGCTCTGGGCGACGACGGTCACTGTTCCCTGTGCGGCGCATACCGGGCGTCCCGTATTGGTGATGTCGATCCTGGCGACGCCGCTACGCTTCCCCAGCGCGATGATGTCGGCGACCGCAACGCAGACTCCACTGGACACCGGACGTAGGAGGTTCAGTTTGAATTCGGTTGTGGCCACCCATGACCCAGGTGGGATCACCGGATAGAACACCACGCCCAAGCAGTGGTCGACCATCGCTGACAGGCATCCGCCATGCAGAGTGCCGAAAGGAGTCAACAAATCGGCTCGGGCGTCCATTTCCACTACCAGTCTCCCGGCGGAGAACTCGATGTGGCGGAAGTCCAAGTACTTGGCGAGCCCTCCCGAGGTTCCCCCCGCGTGCTGGAGCTCCTCGGCTATTTGCTTGTTGAACTGGGGGAAGTCCATGGTCAGCGCCTCGTTTCGTTCAGCGATACCGATGCCATCGCTGAGACACTACTCCGCAGTTGTCGCAGCAATGCAACTGTGAGTGTCGGCCAGTAGCGCGGGAAGCAGGAATCGGCGCAAGAAAGCATCGATTCCTTCGGGGCTGCGGTGCCGGGGGCCGCGAACCGCGAGCAAGCTGAGGATGATGCGCAAAATCCATTCGGCGGCGTCATCGACCGAAACGCCGGCTTCGAGTTGATGCCAGTGTGCGGCGAACACGGGTCGCAGAAACTCGGCGACGAGTTCGAACAGCGCCACCGACGTTCCCTCGGCCAGTCCCACGCCGGCGAGTTCATCGTCGCTGGCGAAGAGCATGCCGATTATCGGTTCGCGGCGTGCCGCGCGCACCGTGACTGCAACGAAGTCCAATATGGCAGAGCCCAAGTCGGTGTGCGCCAAGATCCGTCCGCTGGTGCGGTGCAGGTAGCGTTCCGCTGCGCGGACGATGACACCGGATACGACGGATTCGCGACTAGCGAAGTAGCGATAGACCGTGGCGCGCGATACGCCCGCATGCCTGGCGATATCCTCCATCGTGGTGCCCGACAGCCCCTTGCCTTGCAGGCACGTTTCGGCGGCGTCGAGTAGGCGATCGCGCGCCATATCGCGGTTTCGCCCAGGAGTCGCGTCGCCCCGCCGCAACGATCTCTTCGTCACGGGTACGAGTATGCCCTGTCAAGGGACTCGCTCTGTCGAACACCCGCGGTTGTCGCATGGAAACGGATGTGACAATATCGCAGTCGTGTCGCATAGAAGACCTCGACGATGAGCGTGATCTGACCGTTGGCCATCCCACCACGCACTCCGGTTGTCGTCGGCGTCGGTGAACTGACACATCGCGGTGAAGGCACCGTCGATCCCATCGATTTGGCCGCCGAGGCCGCGCGTCGAGCGCTGCATGATGCTTCGGCCGCGATCGGGCATCGCATCGATACCGTGGCGACGCCCGGAATCTTGATGATCCCACGCGACAACCCCGCGTCGAGGATTGCCGAAGCGACTGGGCTGACGCCGGATCATCGCATCAGTTGTCCGGTCGGCGGCAACACCCCCCAGTATCTGGTCGAGGTCCTCGGCCGCCGCATTTGGCGCGGCGTCAGCGACGGGGCTCTGATCGTCGGAGCGGAAAGCGGCGCGTCAGCACGCAAAGTCGCATCCGGTAGCGCACTTTTGGAGCCCAAACCCATCGCAGCACAGGACGAGTCACTCGGTGACACCCGCCCGGGACTGAGCGAAGCCGAGGTGGGCGCCGGGTTACATTGGCCGCACGAGGTGTACCCGATCTTCGAATCCGCGATCGCGGCCCGATCAGGCCGCACATTCGACGAACAGCGCCGCTGGCTGGGTGACTTGATGGCTCCGTTCACGGTTGAGGCGTCCCGACATCTCGAGCAGGCCTGGTTTCCGCGTGCCCGTAGCGCAGACGAGCTCAGCACGGTCTCCCCGGCTAACCGGATGGTGTGCGAGCCGTATCCGAAGCTGCTCAACAGCATCATCGCCGTGGATATGGCTGCCGCTTTCGTGATCATGGCCGCCGAAGTCGCCGAGGAACTCGGAGTGCCCAGTGATCGTTGGGTCTTCCCGTGGTCGTCGGCCACATGCAACGACGTGTATTTCCCGGTTCAGCGGCCTGATCTGGGTCGTTCCGCCGGAATAAGGGCCGCCGGCAAGGCGGTATTGGCGGCCAGTGGACTTCACATCGACGACATTAGATGGTTTGATTTCTACTCTTGCTTTCCTTCCGCGGTCGAGGCGGCGATCGACGCCTTGGATCTCGACCCGGCGGATGACCGCGGGTTCACGGTGACCGGCGGACTGCCCTACCACGGAGGGCCGGGTAACAACTATGTCAGCCATTCGATCGTCGAGATGGTGCGACGCTGCAGGAGCGACCCGGACGCCGTCGGGCTCGTGTCCGGACTGGGCTGGTACATCACAAAGCACTCGCTGGGTCTGTGGTCGGCGACTCCACCGCCAACGGGATGGCAGACTCCGGACATGGCCGATGCGCAGTCTGCGATCGACGGCACCTCCCTCCCGGTCGCTTCTCCCGCCGACGCATCCGGAGAGGCGACCATAGATGGATACACCGTCGTGCACGACCGTGACCAAGGCCCCTCCTGGGTGCCGATTTTCGCGCGCATGACCGACGGCCGCCGCGTCGCGGCGCGCAGTGACGATGCCGAGGTGGCGGTGGCAATGTCACGAGACATGTGCGTCGGACACCAAGTCGCCGTGCGGCAGGCGGACGGACACGTCGAATTCGAACTGTCGTGAACGCCGACGCGCTCGTGCTGACCAAGCCGCGCACCCTTGAACGGCGGCATCTTCCGGTGCCGCGCATCGACGACGAGTCCGGTCTCCTGCGGATCGAGGCGTGCGGGCTCTGCGGAACCGACCACGAGCAGTTCAGCGGACACCTGCCGACGGGGTTCGCCTTCATCCCCGGACACGAGATCATCGGCGTCATCGAGGGAATCGGTGACGCCGCGCGCGAGCGTTGGGGCGTCTCGGTGGGTCAGCGAGTCGCCGTCGAGGTGTTCCGATCGTGTCGGGAGTGCGACTCGTGCGGCCGCGGCGAGTATCGCAGGTGCTCGAGCAACGGCCTCGCCACCATGTTCGGCTTCGTCGACGTGAACATCCCGCCCGGCCTGTGGGGAGGCTATGCAACCCACCTGCATCTGCCGTTCGATTCCATGCCGTTGCCGGTCCCGGACGGACTCGACCCGATCGTCGCGACGTTGTTCAATCCGCTTGGGGCAGGGATCAAATGGGCTGCCATGTTGCCCGAGACAAGCCCGGGCGACGTCGTCGCGGTCCTCGGACCAGGGATCCGCGGGATTTGTGCTGCCGTAGCCGCCAAGGAGGCCGGAGCGGCATTCGTCGCGATGACCGGGGTCGGCCCTCGCGACCGAACTCGGCTAGCCGCAGCCCACCAGTTCGGCGTGGACCTGACCATCGACGTCACCGAAGACGACCCGGCGCAGGCCCTGCAAATGGCGACCGGCCGGCTCGCAGATGTCGTCGTCGACGTCACCGCGAAGGCGCCAGCCGCATTCGCGGACGCCGTCGCACTCGCGCAGCCCGGCGGACGCGTGGTGGTCGCGGGCACACGCGGCGGCGGCGGAGCGCCGGGCTTCGAGCCAGACCTGCTCGTATTCAAGGAACTACGCATCTTCGGTTCGTTGGGGGTCGACTACCCCGCCTACCAGAGCGCCATCGAGCTGCTGGTCTCTAGGCGTTGGCCCTTCGAAGAATTGCACCGCGAGATCACCGGTTTCGCCGGCCTGCCCGGGCTGCTCGACCTTCTGGCCGGCAACGAGCCGGACCGGGTCCCCGCTCTGCACAACGTCTTTGTGCCGATCGCCTGACAGCGCCAACTAGCGCCCAACCGGAAGGATCCACCGTGAGCAGCCAAAGCCGGGTTGACATGCTTGCCCTGACAGATGCCCGCGAGCGCGCCGCTCAATGCGGGATTCCGGACGCCATGGCTGAACTGTCTGTTTTCAGGATCGCGCTTCATCAGCCCCCTGTAGCCGTCGCATTGCATGGAATGCTGGAGGCGTTGCTGTGGAAAGGCGCGCTGGATGCGCGGCTACGGGAGCTGATCATCATGCGAATCGGCTGGGTCACTGATTCGGTCTATGAGTGGACGCAACACTGGAGGGTTGCCCGCTTGCTCGATGTGCCCGAACGCGACCTGCTCGGGGTGCGCGACTGGCAGAACGCCGGCCACTTCGGCGAAGCCGAGCGGGCGGTACTGGCGGCGACAGACGAGACGTTGCGTGACGGCACCATCTCGGATGAAACCTGGGCTGAGTGTCAGCGCGCGTTGCACGGGGACCCGGCCGTCCTCGTCGAACTCGTCGCCGCGATCGGGAATTGGAGATTGTTCTCAGCGCTGCTGCGGTCCTTGCACGTGCCGCTAGAAGACGGCCTCGAAGGATGGCCCCCTGACGGAGTTCGACCCTCCGTTGACTGAAGGGGGGACTGCCCCCAGTTTGGTTGACTCCTGACCTGTGAGGATTCGTCCTTGCTGGAAGGATCAACCTCGTGCCGACACCGTTTCCTGCCGAGTTCCGTGCCGACGTCATCGCGGTGGCCCGCAAGGGCGAGGCGCCGCTGCGCCAGATCGCGAAGGACTTCGGCATATCGGAGGCTTGCCTGCACCGCTGGCTCAAGATCGCTGATCGTGAGGATGGCCGCGGTAAGCCCGCCTCAGCGGCCGATGCTGAGGACATGGCCGCGCAGCTGCGCGAAGCACACAAGCGGATCAAACTCCTCGAGCAAAGAGGCCGAGGTGATGCGCCGCGCGGTCGGCTATCTGTCCCGGGACGCCAACCCAAAATGATGTACCCGCTGGTCCTTGACCTTGCCGCTGACGGCGTGCCCGTCACGGTGACCTGCCGGGTCCTGGGATTCTCCACCCAGGCGTTCTACAAGTGGCGCAAAGCACCGCTGTCACAGCGGGATTGGGACGACGCGCACCTGATCAACGCGGCTCGCGAGATCCACGCTGATGATCCCGCTTTCGGGTACCGGTTCATCGCTGATGAGTTGCCTGGGCGCGGGATCACCGCCAGCGAGAACCGTGTCGCACGGCTGTGTTCCCAGGAACGGATCTGGTCGATCTTCGCCAAGAAGCGAGGGCTGAACCGCCGATCCGGGCCGCCCGTGCATGACGACCTCGTGCAACGTCAGTTCAGCGCCCACGCTCCCAACCAGGTCTGGCTGGCCGACATCACCGAGCACCGCACCGATGAAGGCAAGCTCTACCTCTGCGCCATCAAAGACGTCTACTCCAACCGGATTGTCGGCTACTCGATCGACTCCCGAATGAAGTCGTCGTTGGCCGTGGCGGCGCT
>JAJFUQ010000104.1 GCA_021372355.1 Nocardiaceae bacterium
AGGCGGAACGGCTTGCCCACGTAGTCGTCGGCACCGGCATCGAGTCCGACGACGAAGTCGACCTCATCGGTGCGGGCCGTCAGCATGAGCACCGCGAGGTTGGCGTTCTGCGCGCGCACCTGGCGGCAGACCTCGAGACCATCCATACCGGGAAGACCGAGGTCGAGGATCAGCAAGTCGTGGTCACCGGTGAGGGCAAGGTCCAGCGCCGCAGGTCCGTCGCGCTCCACCGTCACCGTGTACCCCTCGCGGCCGAGGGCGCGCGCCAATGGCGCGGCGATGGCTTCGTCGTCTTCGGCAAGCAGGACCGAGCTCATAGGTGCCATTGTGCGTCAAGCAGTATCGATGCCACCTGAGACCCAGCGCGTAGGAGTTTGATTCATCGAGATTCGAACTCCGCAGAGTGCCCAGCAGGTGGCGTAATGGTGCAAAACACCTGTATCGCCGCAGGTCGTCAGTCGGCCGCGGCGGCGCATTGCCGGTGCCGGTGATCGAACCGCGGGTTCGAGCCCGTTGGTGGGCGTATTTCCGCCGTTAGGGTCCCTGTTCATGCAGTTCAGCGACCAATTCTCAGATTCTCGAGGCGACGTCACGTCGGCTCGACGGCTGCGCGCGGACCAGGCGCGGCAGGTCGCGGACGTCCTGCGTCATCAGATCCTCGCGGGCACTTATACCGAAACCCTGCCGGCCGAACAGGAGCTCGCCGATGAGTACGCGGTGTCCCGCAACACCGTTCGAGAAGCTCTCGCCCTCCTGCGCACCGACGGACTGATCGACCGCGCGCCGAAGGTCGGGACCCGGCCCACGACGCGCAAGTTCGACCACAGTCTCGAGGCACTGCTCGGTCTGCAGGAGACCCTGAAGGAACACGGGACTGTGCGCAACGAGGTGCGGACAGCCACCGTCATTTCCGCACCGACTGCGGTCGCCCGACGCCTGGGACTCGATCCGGGCGCGCGCGTCGTCTACATCGAGCGGCTGCGGTTTCTCGCGGATCTTCCCCTGAGCCTCGACCTCACCTATCTGACTCCGGAGATCGGCGCCGAAGTGCTTCGGCACGATCTCGAGACGAACGACATCTTCGTTCTGCTCGAGCAGATCAGTGGTCAATCTCTCGGTCGCGCAGACCTCGCACTCGAAGCCGTCGCGGCCGATCCGCACACCGCGACAACTCTCGATTCGCCGGTCGGAGCGCCACTCCTCATGCTCGAACGCCTCAGTCATCTCGAAGACGAGTCTCCCGTCGACCTCGAATACATCCGGATGCGCGGAGACCGCATAACGATGCGCGGCTCTCTCACCCGCGCCACCCCTGAGTGGAAGGTGCTGTAGATGGCACTCGTGCCCCAACGCGCCGATGTCCCCGTGACGATCGACGAATCGCTGTGCATCAGCGGTTGCACCCTGTGCGTCGACATGTGCCCCCTCGACTCGCTGGCCATCCACTCCGAGTCGGGCAAGGCCTACATGCACGTCGACGAGTGCTGGTACTGCGGCCCGTGCGCGGCTCGATGTCCCACCGGTGCCGTGACCGTCAACATGCCCTACCTGCTGCGCTGAATTCTCCCGAAAGAACCAGATGAAACTCCGTTCCCGACTCGTCCCCGCACTCCTGGCGGTCAGCATCGCGGCCTCCGGATGCTCGCTCGAATCGACCAAGTCCGACGCTCCCGCCGGTTCGGTCGAGATCGTCATCGGCTACCAGTCGAAGACCATCAACACGGTCACCGCAGGCGCACTGCTCAAGGCCAAGGGCTTCCTCGTCAACCGTTTGAACGAACTCACCGCCAAGGGTGGCCCGAACTACATCGTCGACTGGCAGGACTACGACACCGGCGCCCCGATCACCGCGCAGATGGTGGCCGGAAAAATCGACATCGGCTCGATGGGCGACTACCCCCTCCTCATCAACGGCTCTCGCACACAAGTCAACGAGCAGTCGAAGACCGAACTCGTCTCGGTCACCGGGTACAACCCCAAGGGCGCGCTCAACATGGTCGTTGTCAATCCCGATTCGACCGCCACGAAGCTCGCCGACCTCGCCGGGCAGAAGGTGTCGACAAGCGTCGGATCGGCAGGTCACGGCACGCTGGTTCGCGCCCTGCGGAACGACGGAATCGACCCGACCACGGGCGTCGAAGTCCTCAACCAGCAGCCGCAGATCGGCGCCACGGCACTCGAATCACACCAGGTAGCGGCTCTGTCACAGTTCGTCGCGTGGCCGGGACTTCTCGTCTTCCAGGACAAGGCGAAGCTGCTGTACGACGGCGCCGAGGGCAACACCCCGACGTTCCACGGCGTCGTGGCCCGCCGAGCGTTCGCCAAGGAGCACCCCGAGGTCTTGCAAGCATTCCTCGAGGCGCAGATCGATGCCACCAAGTTCCAGAACGAGCACCCGTTCGAGGCCGCCGAATTCGTCGCCGACGAATCGGGACTGCCGAAGGAGGTCGTCTACCTCTACAACGGCCCCGGTGGCACGAGCTTCGACACGACCCTCAAGCCCAGCCTGATTTCCGCCTTCAAGGACGACGTCTCGTACCTCAAGTCCATCGGCGACTTCAAGGACCTCGACATCGACCAGTTCGTGCAGGATGGTCCGCTGCGCAAGGCGTTCGAGGCGACCAACTCGGGCAGCTACGACACGCAGTTGGCGAGCACCACGAACCCTGATCTCCTCCCGCAGGGCGAGAAGGCCGGCGAGATCTGGATCGACGGCGAGAGCCCACAGCCGGTCGCCGACGCGAATGCGCTGCTCAAGGCCGTTCAGTCGGCCAAGGCTGGCGGAAAGAAGATCCGGGCGGTGTACATCCCGGACGCCGAACTCGGCACTCGCTGGTTCGCCGACAAGGCGGTCTGGGTGCGCGAGGGTGACACCTTCTTGCCGTTCACGACCTCGGCCGCGGCCGACCGCTACCTCAGCGTTCACCCGACCGGCGCCGTCGTGAGCTACGACCAAGCCGTCACGGACGTCAAGTGATGAGCACGCTCACAGTGTCCCCACCTGCGACTGCGCAGGTGGGGACCGCCCCGCTTGACGAGAAGGCCCCCGCGTCCCGCCGGTCGCCCTGGCGCTCCCGCATTGTCCGCGTACTGGCCGTGGTGTCGGCAGTGGGTCTATGGGAGTTGCTCACCGTCAATCACGTCCGATTGTGGCTGCGGTTCGACACTCTCCCGACGGTCGGCGAGATCGCTGCGAATCTCGTCAAGCATCTGCAGTCGCAGCAGTATTACGTCGACATCGCTCAGTCGTTGATCCGGATCGTCACCGGTTTCGGTCTCGCCGCCGTAGTCGGTGTCATCGCCGGCATCGCTCTCGCTCGGTCACGCTGGCTGGCCGACATCTTCGGACCGCTCACCGAACTCGTCCGCCCGATCCCGGCCATCGCTCTCGTTCCCGTCGCGATCCTGCTGTTCCCGACCGACGAGTCCGGGATCGTCTTCATCACCTTCACGGCCTCGCTGTTCCCGATTCTGGTCAGCACCCGTCACGCAGTGCGCGCGATTCCGACGATCTGGGAGGACGCCGCGGTGACCCTCGGCGGTCGGCGACGAGACGTGCTCCTGCGGGTCGTCCTCCCCGGCATCCTGCCGGGCGTGTTCAGCGGGCTGTCGGTGGGCATGGGCGTCGCCTGGATCTGTCTCATCTCAGCCGAGATGATCTCGGGTCAACTCGGTATCGGTTACCGCACGTGGCAGTCGTACACGATCGTCGACTACCCCGCGGTCTTCGTCGGAATGATCACGATCGGCGTGCTCGGCTTCGTCACCTCGGGCCTCGTCGAACTCACCGGCCGCCGCGTCACGCGCTGGCTGCCTCGGGAAGGAGTCAGATGACCGCCGCCACGACCCTGGGAATGGGCCTCTCGCTGTCGCGGGTGGGCATCACGTATGGCAGCAACCACGTCATCGACGGAATCGACCTCGAGGTTCGACCGGGCGAGATCCTCGTGATCGCCGGTAAGTCCGGGTGCGGGAAGTCGACGTTGCTCCGCGCCCTCGCCGGTTTGCGCAATCCGGACGCGGGAACGATTCGCGCCGATGGCGTTCCCATCGAAAGGCCCTCGGCCGACAGAGCTTTGGTGTTTCAAGACGACGCTCTCCTGCCGTGGCGGACGGTCCGCAACAACATCGGCTTCGCGCTGCGACTACGCGGCTTCTCGCGCGCCGACAGCATGGCAAAGGCACTGCGGTGGATCGACGAGGTGGGTCTGACCGGCTACGCCGACTACCTGCCACGCGACCTGTCCGGCGGCATGCGGCAGCGCGTACAACTCGCCCGCAGCCTGGCCGGCTCACCCCGTGCAGTGCTCATGGACGAGCCGTTCGGCGCGCTGGACACCCAAACCCGCGCGGACATGCAGCGACTGCTGATCGACA
Source organism: Nocardiaceae bacterium (assembly GCA_021372355.1). Classification (GTDB taxonomy): domain Bacteria; phylum Actinomycetota; class Actinomycetes; order Mycobacteriales; family Mycobacteriaceae; genus Smaragdicoccus. The sequence goes on from JAJFUQ010000104.1 coordinate 4,378, forward strand.
CCTGGAAAGCGCACCCGACCACGATCGTCTTCGTGACCCACGACCTCGACGAGGCGCTACGCCTGGGCGATCGGGTCGCGGTTCTCGGCCAGGGCCAACTTCGTGCGGTTCTCGATGTGCCGCAACCTCGCCAGCTCGTTGATCGCAGCCAACTGAAGGCCCAGATTCTGGAGGACCTGTGAGCCTGCCTCTGAACATCCCTGACCTGGCCGACGCGACTCGCCTCGACTGCGACGTCCTCGTCATCGGAGGCGGGACGGCGGGCACGATGGCAGCCCTCACCGCCGCCGACAACGGCGCGAACGTCCTATTGCTCGAGAAGGCGCACGTTCGGCACTCCGGTGCTCTCGCGATGGGTATGGACGGCGTCAACAACGCGGTCGTCCCGGGCAAGGCCTCCCCCGAGGACTACGTCGCCGAGATCACGCGCGCCAACGACGGCATCGTCAATCAGCGCACCGTCTACCAGACGGCGACCCGTGGCTTTGCCATGGTGCAGCGACTCGAGCGGTACGGCGTGAAGTTCGAGAAGGACGAATACGGCGAATACGCGGTCCGGCGCGTGCACCGATCCGGGTCGTACGTCCTTCCGATGCCCGAGGGCAAAGACGTCAAGAAGGTGCTCTACCGCGTGCTCCGGCAGCGGTCGATGCGCGAGAAGATCCAGATCGAAAACCGCGTCATGCCGGTGCGCGTGCTCACCACCGAAGGTCGTGCCGTCGGGGCGGCAGCATTCAACACACGGACCGGGGAGTTCGTCGCGATCAGCGCAAAGGCCGTCATCCTCGCGACCGGCCCGTGCGGACGTCTCGGACTTCCGGCCTCCGGTTACCTCTACGGCACCTACGAGAATCCGACGAACGCCGGTGACGGCTATTCGATGGCTTACCACGCCGGTGCCGAACTGTCCGGCATCGAGTGCTTCCAGATCAATCCGCTGATCAAGGACTACAACGGTCCGGCGTGCGCGTACGTCGCGAACCCGTTCGGCGGCTATCAGGTGAACGCGGCCGGCGAACGCTTCGTCGACTCCGACTACTGGTCCGGCCACATGATGGCCGAGGTGAAACAGGAGATCGAGTCCGCTCGCGGCCCGATCTACCTCAAGGTTTCGCACCTGCCCGACGAGACACTGTCGACGCTCGAAAACATCCTCCACACCACCGAGCGACCCACCCGCGGCACCTTCCACGCCAACCGCGGGCACGACTACCGCACTCACGACATCGAGATGCACATCTCTGAAATCGGCTTGTGCAGCGGACATTCTGCCTCGGGCGTGTGGGTCGACGAGAACGCGCGCACGACGGTGCCGGGCCTTTACGCGGCGGGCGACCTGGCGTGCGTGCCACACAACTACATGATCGGCGCATTCGTCTATGGAGACCTGGCCGGCGCTCATGCCGCGACCAACCTCGGACCAGCGCCGGTCGAGCTACCCGCTGCGCAGCTCGCCGAGGCACACGAGCTGATCTACCGGCCCCTTCGCCATCCGGACGGGCCGCCGCAGACACAGGTCGAATACAAGCTCCGCCGGTTCGTCAACGATTATGTTGCGCCACCCAAGACGGCGACGAAGTTGTCGATCGCCGTCGAGACGTTCGATCGCATGCGCGCCGAGATCGAGGCGATGGGCGCCCAGACCCCGCATGAGTTGATGCGTGCGGTCGAGGTGTCGTTCATCCGGGATTGCGCGGAAATGGCGGCCCGCAGTTCGCTTACCCGCACCGAATCTCGGTGGGGGCTCTATCACGACCGCTCCGACGTGCCGGAACGCAACGACGAGGACTGGCGTTTCCACCTCAACCTGCGCAAGGGCGTCGACGGCGAGATGGAGTTCTTCAAGCGTCCGGTCGCGCCGTACCTCGTGCCGGTACCGGAGTTCGACGACGTCCCGCCCCACGATCCGACGATTCACGCGGTCGCCACTCCCGACCTAATCAGCGGGCGCGCACCGCACATCCCACCGGCTCCGGCGTCCACACCTGGGACGCCACCCTCCCCACGCCTGGTCACCCTGCTCTGTCTCGATTCCCCCACAGTCGACGAGTTGACCGAGTACCTCGCGGACTCCGATCCTCGAGTACGAGTCGCCGCGCTCGCCGTGCTGAGCGAGAACACGCCGTCGGGTTTCGAGCGGGAATTCATCAACGCCCTGGGAGATCGCGCACCCGCGGTTCGACGGGCAGCGGCCGAATCCTTGCGCGAGCTCGTGGAGGTTCTGCCCACCGCGGACGGACTCATCGAGCACCTGACTTCGACGGATGCGCTGGTACGCGCGACCGTGATCGACCTGCTTCGGGCCCTTCGGGAGGGCGCCGCGACCGACTACCGATCGGCGCTTGGCGATGTCGACCATCGCGTTCGGGTCGAAGCAATCCGCGCTCTGGTGTCGATCGATGACTGGGTTTCCGTCGGTTCGCTCGCTCGCGACGAGAACCGGGAAGTTCGGATCGCTGTCGCGAACGGTCTGGCGAGTATCGGAGGCGGCGGCCACGACATCGTGCGCGACCTGTCCTCGGACCCGGACCCGCTGGTTCGGGCTGCCGCACTCGGGGCCTATGCGGCGCTCGGCGTGCCGCGGGACGACGTCAGCAAGCTGACGGGTTCGATCCGGCATGCCGCCTGGCAGGTTCGAGTCGGCGCCGCGAAAGGACTGGCCGGCGCGACCGCGCTTGTTGCCGTGGAGCCGCTGCGCAGTGCGCTCGACGATCCGCACCTCGATGTCCGCAAGGCGGCGGTGTTGTCGCTGGCAGTGTGGCCGGACGATGCTGGCGCCGTCGACGCACTCGAGTCAGCGCTCGACGACACCGACGCCGATGTCCGCGCTTATGCCCGGCAGGCGGTTTCGGCTCAGCGGGTGGCGTTGCCGTCGGTCTGACCGTCGTCCTCGAACACCTGGTGGTACATCAACGAGTGCACCTTCTTGACCTGCGGGATCTCGTCGAACTCGAGCGGGTCCTGGGACGCCGACTCGATGATCAGCTTTCCGGTTCCGAAGATTCGATCCCACACACCATGGGTGAACTGAACGCTCGAGATGCGCGACAGCGCGATGTCGATCCCGCTGTGGGTCAGGATTCCGTGGCGAAACAGGACGCGACGGTTCGTGACCACGAAGTGCGTCGTTTTCCAGCTGAGGAACGGCGCCACGCACAGCCAGCCGACGATCGCGAGCCACACCACCGCGAGGACTCCGAGGGCGACAAGCCGTCCGTTGCCGTCGACTTTGTTGGCCGCCAGACCCCCGACGTAACCGATGACAGCCGAGCTGACGAAAAGGATGACCACCGGCCAGAACAGCATCTTCCAGTGCGGGTGACGATGCAGAAGGAGGTCTTCGTCACCGGCTAGGTCGTCCTCTGGAAATCCCATGATCAAAAGGTACTAGTCGGTCCGACGCACGTGCCGTACATCGCCCGCGGTCACGGTGGCGATTCCGTGGTCCGTTTGGATCTGCAGCCGACCCGCGGAATCCACGCCCAGCGCGCGCCCCTGGAGCAGGTCGCCGGACGGCAGCTCAGCGCGGACGTTCGCGCCGATCGTGGCGCACCGCTCGGCGTACGCGGGAGCCAGGGCGGCAGACGTGAAGTCGGCGTTCTCCCACCGGGTGTACCAGTCGGCGAAGGACCGGAGGATCGCGCGGATGAGCGTCGTCCGGTCGACGCACTCGGCGTCTTCAAGCGTGAGCGAGGTCGCTTCGGGGACCGGCAGTTCGTCCGCATTGAGACTGACGTTCAGCCCCAAGCCGATGACCACCGCACGAACTTCTGTGCCACCCATTTCGGCGAGAATCCCCGCCACCTTCTTGTCGTTGATCAGCAGGTCGTTCGGCCACTTGAGCACGGCCTCGACTTCCGCCACCGACCGCAGTGCGTCCGCCACCGCGATACCGGTGAGAAGTGGGATCCAGCCCAGCTCCGAAACCGGCACTTCCGGGACGCGCAGCAGCATCGACATGGCGATCTGCGCCTGGGGTGGCGATACCCATTCACGTCCGTGACGGCCACGACCCTTGGTCTGGCTTTCGGCGATCAACACTTTTCGGTCTGCGTCACGATCACCGGCGACAGCCACGAGGTCTGCGTTGGTGGAACCCGTCTCGGCAACAACATCGAGACTGGAGAAGAAGGTGAGGTTCCTGCGAAGTTCTGTGGCATTCAACGGTGGTCGCGACAGATCAGAAAACATGAGGGAACCTTACGTGTACGGAGTTGCCTACCTGCAGGTAACAAATCGGGTCTATACACTCCGAAACCATGACGAGCGTTCAGCCAGATATTCACACCACCGCCGGCAAGCTCGCCGACCTCCGCAATCGCCTCGAAGAGGCGAAGCACCCGATGGGTGAGGCGACGGTCGACAAGGTTCATGCCCGCGGCAAGATGACGGCCCGTGAGCGCATCCTCGCGCTCCTCGACGAAGGTTCGTTCGTCGAGATGGACGCTCTGGCGCGCCACCGCAGCAAGAACTTCGGGCTCGAGAACACTCGCCCGCTCGGCGACGGTGTCGTCATCGGCTACGGCACGATCGACGGGCGCGACGTCTGTGTCTTCAGCCAGGACGTCACCGTGTTCGGCGGCAGCCTCGGCGAGGTCTACGGCGAGAAGATCTGCAAGGTGATGGACCTCGCCCTCAAGACCGGCCGCCCTATCATCGGCATCAACGAAGGCGCCGGCGCCCGCATCCAGGAAGGCGTCGTCTCCCTTGGTCTGTACGCCGAGATCTTCAAGCGCAACGTCAACGCCTCCGGCGTCATCCCCCAGATTTCGATCATCATGGGCGCGACCGCCGGTGGCCACGTCTACTCGCCCGCGCTGACCGACTTCGTCGTCATGGTCGACAAGACCTCGCAGATGTTCATCACCGGACCGGACGTCATCAAGACCGTCACCGGCGAAGAAGTCACCATGGAAGAGCTAGGTGGCGCGCAGACCCACATGGCGAAGTCGGGTGCCACCCACTACGTCGCCTCCGGTGAGCAGGACGCCCTCGATTGGGTGCGCGAGCTGCTGTCCTACCTGCCGAGCAACAACCGTGCCGAGACCCCGCGCTTCATTCCGACCGACCCGATGGACGGCTCGATCGAAGAGTCGGTCAATGACGAGGACCTCGAACTCGACACGATCGTCCCGGACTCGCCGAACCAGCCGTACGACATGCACGAGGTCATCGCTCGCGTGCTCGACGACGACGAGTTCCTCGAGATCCAGGCCGGCCGTGCGCAGAACATCATCTGCGGCTTCGGCCGCGTGGACGGCCGCAGCGTCGGCATCGTCGCGAACCAGCCCACGTTCTACGCCGGCTGCCTCGACATCGACGCCTCGGAGAAGGCCGCCCGCTTCATCCGCACGTGCGATGCCTTCAACATCCCGATCCTGACGTTCGTCGACGTCCCGGGCTTCCTCCCGGGAACCGACCAGGAATACAACGGCATCATCCGCCGCGGCGCGAAGCTCCTGTACGCCTACGGTGAGGCGACGGTCGGCAAGATCACGATCATCACCCGCAAGGCATACGGTGGCGCGTACTGCGTCATGGGCTCGAAGCACATGGGTGCGGACGTCAACCTCGCGTGGCCGACGGCTCAGATCGCGGTCATGGGCGCCCAGGGAGCCGTCGGATTCATCTACCGCAAGCGCCTGCAGGAAGCGCAGCGCGACGGTGCCGACATCGCCTCGCTCACCCAGGAACTGCAGAACGAGTACGAAGACACCCTGGTCAACCCCTACGTTGCCGCCGAGCGTGGCTACGTCGACGCCGTCATCCCGCCGTCGCACACCCGCGGCCAGATCGTCAACGCGCTGCGCCTGCTCGAACGTAAGTCGGTCACGCTGCCGACCCGCAAGCACGGGAACATCCCGCTGTGAGTGCCGAGGAGCGGTTGATCGAGGTCGTCAAGGGCAACCCCACGGACGAGGACATCGCAGCGATCGTCGCGGTCGTCTCCGCCGCGGTCGCTCCGCAGGAGGATGGCCCCAAGGCTCCTCGGGACCGCTGGGGTGTCGACACCTCACGCGGAACGGGCGTCAGCCCGAATGTGCCGTGGGCGTTCCCCAACGTGTCCCACCTCCGCTGGTGACGAGACTCGTCCTCGGGTCGGCCTCGCCTGCCCGACTGTCGGTGCTGCGCGCCGCCGGTGTCGACCCGCTGGTGGTGGTGTCTGAGGTCGATGAGGACGCGATCATCGCGGCCATGCCACCGGGAGTTGCGCCCGAGGCCGTCGTCACCGAACTCGCCGAGGCGAAGGCACGTGACGTCGCGGCCGGTCTCGACGTGGAGGACTGCGTCGTCGTCGGCTGCGACTCGATGCTGCTCATCAACGGTGAACTGCAGGGCAAGCCACTGACTGCGGAATCCGCGAGGTCCCGCTGGGAGACGATGGCCGGTCGCACCGGGCACCTCCTCACGGGGCACTGCGTATTGCGCATCGTCGACGGACGAGTGACCACGACTGCTCGCGGCGAGAACTCGACCGTCGTTCATTTCGCCCGACCGGATGCCCGGGATCTGGATGCCTACATCGGGACCGGCGAACCGCTCAACGTCGCGGGAGCGTTCACCCTCGATGGCCTCGGTGGCTGGTTCATCGAGAAGATCGAGGGCGATCCGTCTTCTGTCATCGGCATCAGCCTCCCCCTCATGCGGAGGCTGCTCGCCGGCGTCGGCGTCAATATCGCTGAACTCTGGCTGGCCAATCCACAGCCGGTGGCCTGACCAGTCGAATCCACGGTCAGTGACCTACGAGTGTGTAGGTGGCGGTGATTCCGTCGCTGTTCGCGACGTAGTGGTCGGACAGGTTGATGTGTTCGGCGTTCGCGCCGTCGAGACGAGTACCGAGCGTGTTGCCGCCATCGGCCATGTTGTCGGCGACGAACGTCGCGTTCACGTCGGGCGTCACTGCGTAGGTGAAGCCGACGTGGTCCCCGTGGGCGGTGACGACCTCACTGGCGCCCGGGGCCAGTTCAGACTGCGGGCCGACGAGCCAGGAACCGTCCTCGAGGTTGCGGGACGTCAAGTGGAGCGTGCTCGGGGTGTTGTTGACGACCGTCATCGAGATCGGGACGGAGTGGTCTGGCAGCGTCTGTGCGCTTGCGCAGCCCGTGGCGGCGATCCCGATGCCGGCGGCCGCAAGTGCGACGACCGGAATGCCGACGAGGACGCGGCGAAGGTTGGTGTTCATTGTTGACTCCTTGAGTGTTGGGTTTCGCCGGCCTTTCCGGCGATGCCCATTACTTTCGGATTCAACGAAGATCGACTGTGTCCGCTCGGCGTGGGACTGCCCGGGTGAATCGCGATTCCGCCGATCGGTGGATCATCGCCGGCGCGGTATTGCGAGCGCCACCAGAGACAGCAGCATCATCGCGACCGCCGAGTAGATGATTCCGGCGACCAAGATCGCCTTCAAGGTGATGTCCGTGCGATATCCGCCGTTGTCCATGACGTCGCCGGCGGCATTGTCGAACGAATTCCCGAAGCCCTTCGGTACGAGCGAGGCCAGGCCGTCGCGCGTTTGTGCGGCCTTCTCGTCGGTGCAAAAGACCTTGCCCGTACGGTCGATCTCGTAGACACCGGTCCGGCACAAAAGCGGCTCGGCGACCTTGAGAACCGGCGGATAAACGATTCCGCCGATGCCGCCAACCACGACAAAGCCCAACAAAAGGCTGCTGACCAGGGCAAGAAGAAAACGCATTCGGTCAGGTTACGAAAATCACGTCGGAATCGACCCCGATTGGGCCGTACCGTAATGCGATAGGCACTGGTCAACAAGGGAGCAGCCATGGGTTTCCGCGACAGAATGTCCCACCGCGCCCAGGATCTCGTCGGCCGGAGCAAAGAGGCCGCGGGTGTGGTGAGCGGCAATAGGCGACTCCGCGCCCGGGGACTCATGACTCAAGCGAAGGCGAAGACGCGGTCGTCGATTTCCAAGGTCCGCGATGGACTGTGGAAGCTGGAAAAGGAATTGCGTCGCGGTCGGTGACTCCGCATGACGGACTAGGGTTCGAAATCATGGGCAACCCTGTCGTCAGCACTGAATGGCTGTCGGCGAATCTCGGTAATCCGCACGTACGCATCGTCGCTGCCGCGCCGAATTCGCGAGCCTTCTCCATCGGGCGCATTCCGGGTGCGGCGCGCCTGGACTGCAGTCAGTTGTTCGACGTGGCCCAAGGCGATTTCGTCGACGGCCAAGCTTTCGCCGCGATCGTCGGCACGCTCGGCATCCGGCGGAGCGACTCGATCGTCCTCTACGGCGACCAGGACAATTCGTCGGCGGCGTTGCTCATGTGGCTGTTCACGATGTTCGGCCACACGAATGTCAGCATTCTCGACGGCGGCAGCAGTGCATGGCTCGGCGATGACCGGGAAACCGAGTTCGAATCGGCGGACTGGCCGCCCTCCGACTACCCCGCGATTGCGCGCAACGACGGGCCGCACCGGGTTTCCCGAGACGAGCTGCGCGGCCTGCTCGGCAACGTCACGATCCTCGACACCCGGGGCGCGTCCGACTACACCGGCGACGTCGACGCGTCCGACGAGATGACCCGAACCGGACACATCCCTTCGTCGATCAACCTGCCGTCCAGTGCATTACGCGACAGTGCCGGCCGCTTCCTCGATACCGGCGCACTTGCCGCGCGACTCGTCGATCTTCCCCATGATCGTCCGGTGATCGTTTACGACCGCACCGCGGCGCGTGCCGCAGAAACATGGCTTGTCCTGCGGTTTCTTCTGGACTGGAATGACGTAAGGGTCTATGACGGCGGCTGGAACGAGTGGGGAAACTCATTTGGACTGCCCGTCGTGCAAGGCCTACAACCCTGACCGCTTAGACTCACAAAAGCCCTGCCGACCGGCGCACCCAAAAGGAGTTTCCGTGGCCGTAGTCAACACCACCAAGATCACCAAAGTCTTGGTGGCAAACCGAGGCGAAATCGCTGTTCGCGTCATCCGCGCAGCCGCTGACGCCGGAATCCCGAGCGTTGCCGTCTACGCAGAGCCGGACGCGAACGCACCGCACGTGCGAATGGCGACCGAGGCTTTCGCTCTCGGCGGCCAGAACTCGGCCGACTCGTACCTCAACATCCCCAAGCTTATCGACGCTTGCGAGAAGTCCGGCGCGAACGCCGTCCACCCCGGATACGGGTTCCTTTCCGAGAACGCCGAGTTCGCTCAGGCCGTCATCGACGCCGGACTCATCTGGATCGGTCCTTCGCCGCAGTCGATTCGCGACCTCGGCGACAAGGTCACCGCGCGCCACATCGCCATGCGCGCCGGCGCGCCTCTCGTCCCAGGCACGAAGGAGCCGGTCAAGGACGCCGACGAGGTCGTCGCGTTCGCTGAGGAGCACGGCCTGCCGATCGCGATCAAGGCTGCGTTCGGTGGTGGTGGTCGCGGCATGAAGGTCGCGCGCAAGATCGAGGAAGTCGCCGAGCTTTTCGACTCCGCGACGCGTGAGGCCGTGTCCGCGTTCGGTCGCGGCGAGTGCTTCGTCGAGCGCTACCTCGACAAGCCACGTCACGTCGAGGCCCAGGTCATCGCCGACATGCACGGCAACGTCGTCGTCGCCGGTACCCGTGACTGCTCGCTGCAGCGCCGCTTCCAGAAGCTCGTCGAGGAGGCTCCCGCGCCGTTCCTCACGGACGAGCAGCGCAAGCAGATCCACGAATCCGCCAAGGCCATTTGCCGCGAGGCCGGTTACTACGGCGCCGGCACGGTCGAGTACCTGGTCGGCCAGGACGGCCTCATCTCGTTCCTCGAGGTCAACACCCGTCTGCAGGTCGAGCACCCGGTGACCGAGGAGACCTCGGGCATCGACCTCGTGCGCCAGCAGTTCCTCATCGCCGAAGGCGGCGAGCTGAGCATCACCGAGGACCCGACTCCGCGCGGTCACAGCTTCGAGTTCCGCATCAACGGTGAGGACGCGGGCCGCGGCTTCCTGCCGGCCCCCGGCCCGGTCAACCTGTTCGTGGCCCCGACCGGCCCCGGTGTGCGCATGGACTCCGGTGTCGAGTCCGGAAGTGTCATCGGCGGTCAGTTCGACTCGATGCTCGCCAAGCTCATCGTCACCGGCGCCACCCGCGACGAGGCGTTGCAGCGGTCGGCCCGCGCGCTCGACGAATTCATCGTCGAGGGCATGGCCACGGTCATCCCGTTCCACCGCGCGATCGTGCGCGACCCGGCGTTCATCGGTGACGGCGAGAAGTTCGACGTCCACACCCGCTGGATCGAGACCGAGTGGAACAACACGGTCGAGCCGTTCGCCGGCGCCGGCGCTCCCGCAGACGAGGACGAGGTTATTCCGCGTCAGAAGGTGGTCGTCGAGGTCGGCGGCCGTCGCGTCGAGGTTTCGCTGCCCGGTCACTTCACCATGGCCGGACCGGCCGGTGCCACGCGTCGTAAGCCGAAGCCGCGCAAACGTGGCAGCCTCGGCGGAGCGGGCGCTTCGGGCGACTCGGTCGTCGCACCGATGCAGGGCACGGTCGTCAAGGTGGCTGTCGAAGAGGGGCAGGAAGTCGCCTCCGGCGATCTGATCGTCGTCCTCGAAGCCATGAAGATGGAGAACCCGGTCACCGCCCACAAGGATGGCGTCGTCACCGGCCTGGACATCAAGCCGGGCACGACGATCACCCAGGGCACTGTGATCGCGGAACTCAAGTAGCTCTTGGAACCTGTCGAGATCAACGCAGGCGCGTGGTATCTGCGCGCTCTGCGTTCTGACGAACGCGTCGACGACCGTCCGGCGTTGGCCGAGGGCGGGATCACCGACCCGGATTACGTCGCGACGCGTACCCGTCAATGGCACGACGACGAGCACTACTCATGGGCCGTGTGTGAGCCGACGACGGGTGAACTTCTCGCCGAGGCCGGACTCGCTCTCGCGGGCGAATCCGCGGTCCTCACCGGCTGGGCCCGGACGGGCCACGAAGACGCCCTGGCGCAGGGCCTGACGTCGATACGGCGGTTCGGCGAGTCCGGGCTAGGACTGGACGTCAAACAGCTCTAGAACTCGATCGACGGCTTCGACGGCCTCATCGATCTCGCCCATGGTCACCGTCAGCGGCGGCCGGAACCGGATTCCGGTCGTGCCCGTCCCGACGACCATGACGTGTTCCCGTAGGAACAGGTCGCTGACGATGTGGTCCCGCAACGCTCGGCTGCGCAGCGTGACGGCGCACATCAAGCCGCGGCCGCGCGGCTCCGTGACCACCGCGTGGCGTTTGGCGAGCCACTCGAGCCCGCGAAGCAGTCGATTTCCGAGCGGTCCAACCCGATCGATGAGCTGTTCGGCGTCGATCGTCTCGATGATCTTGCGTGCCCGGACCATGTCGGTGAGATTGCCGCCCCACGTCGAGTTGATCCGCGAACTGACGCGGAAGACGTTGTCCGGCACCTCGTCGACGCGACCGCCCGCCATGATCCCGCACACCTGGGTCTTCTTGCCGAACGCGACGACATCGGGCTCGAGCCCGAACTGCTGATATGCCCACGTACTGCCGGTCATTCCGACACCGGTCTGCACTTCGTCGACGATGAACAGCGCATCGTTGTCGTGGCACAGCTGCTGCATCGCGCGCAGAAACTCGCCACGCAGGTGTCGGTCGCCGCCCTCCCCTTGGATCGGCTCGCAGATGAAGCACGCGATGTCATTGGGGTGGTCGTCGAACGCGTCCTGAGCAGACAACAGCGCACGCTCTTCCCGAGCCTCGACGTACGGCCCGACGATCGGCGCCTCGATCCGCGGCCACGCGAACTTCGGGTAGCGGTCCGTCTTCACCGGGTCGGTGTTCGTCAGGGATAGCGCATATCCGGACCGGCCGTGGAACGCGCCCGTCAGGTGCAGCACCTGGCCACCCAGCGCGGGATCGAGTCCCTTCGCTTCGTTCTTGCGGCTCTTCCAGTCGAACGCGACCTTGAGCGCATTCTCGACGGCCAGCGTGCCGCCTTCGATGAAGAACAGGTGCGGTAGCCGGGGGTCACCCAGCACGTCCCGGAAGGTCTCGACGAACCGCGCCATCTCCAGCGTGTAGATGTCGGAGTTCGCCGGCTTGTTCAGCGCGGCACTGAGGAGTTCGGCCCGAAACTCCGGATCGGCGGCGAGCGCGGGATGGTTCATCCCCAGCGCCGACGACGCGAAGAAGCCGAACATGTCGAGGTAGCTCGCCCCGGTCCGGGCGTCGACGAGACGAAGGCCCTGCGACCGCTGCAGGTCGAGGACAAAGTCGAATCCGTCGATGAGCATCGACTCGCGAAGGACGTCGAGAGCTCGGTCCGGAGCTAACGATCGACCGGGATGGATGGCCGTCATGATTCCAGGATAGGAATCTTTACGACAAACTCCCTTATCGCTCGTAAAAAGTTTGTAGCACGATCGTGCTTCGCGTCTTTACGTTGGCCGTGGTCCGAATCTTCTGGAGAAGATGCTCGAGGTGCCGCGGCGACGCGACGCGCACCATCAGCAGGTAACTCTCCTCACCCGCTACCGAGTGGCAGGACTCGATCTCCGCGATTCCCTCGAGGAGTCCTGGTGCATCGTCAGGTCGCGACGGATCGATCGGCGTGATCGCGACGAAGGCGGTCAGCATCTGGCCGAGGGCCTCGTGATCGACGCGCGCGGTGTACCCCTTGATCACGCCGCGCGACTCGAGGCGCCGGACCCGGGACTGCACGGCCGACACCGACAGGCTCGCCTTCTCCGCGAGCGTGGAAAGCGTCGCACGGCCATCTTCGATCAGTTGCTCGATCAGCAGACGGTCAATCTCGTCCACGATTGGTTCGGCCACTTCCACCCCTTCCGAGCAATGGAATGTACCCGGTCGATCAGGGACCCGATACGGACGCGCCGATTTTGACCGTCCAGCCACCATTCCGGTATCGGAGGATGGTCCGGGTCAGCGGCGCGACGTCAACGCGCCAGAATGACGAATAGGGCGCATCAAGGGCATTCACAATTACCGCGCGAACCACCGCCGGATGTGTGACCGCAACCGTCCGGCCGCCACGTGTCGCACAGTCCGCCAGCCAGGCCGATATTCGGCGGCACAATTCCGAAACCGATTCACCGCCATGCGGAGTCGCATCCGGGTCCGTCAACCACCGGTGCAGTTGAGTGGATTCGACGTCTTCGAGTCCCATTCCCGCCCAGGCACCGCAGTCCAGATCGCGCAAGCCGGCGTCGACTTTCACCGTCGGATCACCCGCCGTTTCTCGTGCTCGCAATTCTGGTGCGGTGACGAAATAGTCGGCGCGCGGAAATCGAATTCCGACCGGTTTGTCGATCAAGGGCTCATCGAGCGGAAATCGCGCAAGGCGTGTGGCCGACGTCAACCCGTGGGTCACCAGGGTCAACTTCGCAGGCACCGAGGCGGTCACGAACCGAACTCTACGGGACGTCGAACGCAGACGATTGCCGGGAAATAACGCTGCGCAGTGATCAAAGCCGAAACTTCAGGTCGCGCCAAGTTTCGGTCTCGGTCACGAGTCGAAATGAATCCGTGTCTCTTCCGCCGTTTTCCTGCGCTTTTGCGTCATTACGATCCGAAAGAGTCTGACGATGCAGCCAGAGTGGAGATATCAAATGATTTTGCAAGGTTCCAGGACCGTTGCATGGATGCGACGACTGTTTTCCGCAGTCTTATGCATTCTTGCGGCGACCGGCGCACTGATTGCCTCAGGCTCGGTCGCGCAGGGTTCGCACGTCGTCGGTGAACGCGCCCTCGGTGGACGCACCTTCATGGTCGACGTCTATTCCTCGTCAATGCACCGCACGATCCCCCTGTGGGTTTCGAAGGGTGGCCCTGGCGCGCCCAACCTCTATCTCCTGAACGGCGTCGACGGCGGCGTGAACGGCCAGGGTTGGCCGTGGCGCACCGACGTCAAGCGCTTCTTCGCGAACAAGCACGTCAACGTGATCTCTCCGCTCGGTGGTCACCACAGCTACTACACCGACTGGAACGTCGACGACCCGGCAATGGGTCGCCAGAAGTGGCAGACGTTCTTGACGCGTGAACTCCCGCCGGTTCTGAACCAGTACCTCGGCTCGAACGGTCGCAACGCGATCGCGGGTGTGTCGATGTCGGCGAACTCCGCGCTCGACCTCGCGATCCACGCACCGGGCCTGTACCAGTCCGTCGGCTCGTACAGCGGGTGCTCCCGCACCAGCGACTCGTTCGGCCAGGCCTACGTGACCTCACAGGTCGCCGGCGGTGGCGGCAGCGCAACCAACATGTGGGGCCCGACCGGTAGCGCGCAGTGGATCGACCACGATCCGACCGTTCAGGCCGGCCGTCTCCGCGGTATGGACCTGTACATCTACTCCGGCACCGGCCAGCCCGGACCGCACGAGAACCTGAACGACCCGACGCTCCACGGCGACATCGGCTCGACGCTGGACCGCACGGTGGTCGGCGGCATGATGGAGACCGTCATTCGTCAGTGCACGACGCAGCTCGCGCAGCGCATGAATGCACTGCACGTTCCGGCGCGCTTCGTGTGGGGACCGGTAGGCACGCACTCGTGGCCGTACTGGCAGGACGCCCTGCACGACCACTGGCCGGCGATGTCCCGCGCCATCGGCGCCTGATTCACCTTCTGAAAGAGCCGGTCCCGTCAGGGGCCGGCTCTTTCTTTTGCCCCGACCACACCCTCGTCGCGGTTGCCTCTCGAGCGATGCCGCGACCAAAGTGCACTCACGGTTCGAACACGAAAGAGCCCGGGCCGATGGACTCGGCCCGGGCTCTTTCGGTGAGATCTACTTCGCGTGCTCGTCGATGTTGTGGATGCGAAGTTCGGCGAACGCCTCGATCATGTCGTCTGCGACGACCATCTTCTCCGCCATCGATGCCCGAAGGCGGATCGGCAGGTCCGGCGCGAACTGCGAGAAGTACGAATACAGCCAGTCGCGCTGTCCTACCAGGAACGGGTAGTCGGTGCTCATCATCTTGCGGACGATGAGCATAGGCACGGGCGCGGCCAGCGGACGGAAGTCCGGGTTCCACAGACCCTGCTGCGGACAGTCCGGGTAGAACTGTCCGAGCATGTAGCCCTTTGCCACAAACTGCGGCTTGCGGTTCGCGTGGACCTCGTCGATCTTCGTGAAGTCCACGAGATCCGGGAAGACCGTCACGACGGTCTGGGTGACCTGCTCGCGGTAGTCGCGACGAAGTCCGGCGAAGATGTCGAACGCGTCATCGATGACGGTCTGCATGGTCTCGTGCGTGAGCTCCGCTTCGGTACCGCGGACAAATGACACCCAGACGGTGTGCTTGCCTACGGACGTCTTGACGAACGGACAGACAGCTCCCGTGCGCCCAAGGTCCGGGTGCGGATGCGTGAGGAACTCAGACATGTACTCACCGAGCACCAAGGAACTGGGATGCATCTCCGCAGCCTCGTCGAGGTTGTCGAAGAGATTGATCCAGTCAGTCCCTGTGCGTGCCCCGATCAGATGCCGTGCGGTCATCTGCCCTACCTCCCTCTACTCTCCTCCCGACGGAGAAGAGCCAAAATTCACGCTCGCCTTGTCCAGGCTGGTGGCAAGCACTGGTCCTATTACCGCCAGCGCCGCCGCGTTTGTTAGCTGCGCATGCATCGCATCCACCGGATGCTCAGTAATTGCGCCGCCAACATACGGCCGCCATATATGTGAATCTAGAGCAGCAGTCATGCCTCTGGTAGCAGAGAAGTACAACAAGTCGCCTTCGAAATATTTTGGGCGATACTGGTGTGACATGAGTACACCATCGTGGTAGCTGTTGTGTATCCGCTCGAGCTGCTCGACTGTGAGACCTTGTCCAAACCCCGGTGAATTCGCTAGCACCGCAGCGGCTTCCTGAGCCGAAAGATCAGATTCGTCGACCTCGTCCGGCTCCTCGCCCTGGAGCGACGTCAGCAGGTGTCGCATCGTCGGAAGCTCCGGTTCGGGCGCGCCGTCGAAAAACACAAGACTGTCAAACATCACCAGCAGTCCCACGGCGTCGCCGCGGCTGCGAAGTTGCACGGCGATCGCGTGAGCGATTTGTCCGCCTAGCGACCACCCGAGAAGGTAGTACGGTCCGTTCGGCTGAACGTTCTTGATTTCGTCGACGAACACGGCCGCGAGTTCGTCCACACTCTTGAAGCGCCGGTTCTCCCCCAAGATCGCCGGACCCTGGAGTCCGTACAGCGGACGGTCCTTGATGTACGGGGCGAGCCCCGCGTAGGGCCACGACAACGGCACCGCGGAATGCACGCAGAAGAGCGGCGGCTCCGACCCCGTACGGCTCAGCGGGAGGACGACCTTGAGTGCGTCCTCACCGGCTGCCACATCCTCGCCGGCGAGGGCGGCGTCGATCTTCTCGGCGAGGGCCGAGACCGTCGGGGCCGTGTACAGCCACCGGACGGTCACATCGACGCCGGCTTCGGCCGAGAGCCGCGCCGCGAGCGCGACGCCGAGCAACGAGTTTCCGCCCAGTTCGAAGAAGTCATCATCGAGGCCGACGTCACGCTGCTGAACGGTCTCCGCGATCACCCGAGCGATCAACTGCTCGGTCGGCGTCACCGGCGGTCGGAACGCACGGTGGGTGGCCCGTGGCGCCGGCAGCGCCTTTCGGTCGATCTTCCCGTTGGGCGTCACCGGCATTTCGTCGATGACGATGAGCTGAGACGGCTGCATCGACGTCGGCAGCAGGCCGCGCACTCGCGACAGCAGATCCGACGTCTCGATGGCCGCGTTGGCGTGCGGTACGACATATGCGACGAGGCGGTCGCCGAGCGGCGACGACGCAACCGCCACTACCGCCTGACCGACCTCGGGCTGGTTCACGAGAACCGCCTCGATCTCGCCGGGCTCGATCCGCCGGCCGCGCAGCGACATCTGGCCGTCCGCCCGGCCGAGGAACTCGAAGCGGCCGTCGGCCATCTGACGCACGACGTCACCGGTTCGATACAGGCGCTGACCGCTCGGATCGAACGGGTTGGCCACGAACCGGGACGCAGTGAGCGCCGGGGCGTTGTGGTAGCCGATAGCGACACCCGGCCCGGCCAGGTAGAGCTCACCGCGAGCACCTCGCGGTGCCGGCGACAACTGCGGTGTCAGCACGAGGGCCTGCACGTATGGCAGTGCGGGACCGATCGACACCTCTTCGCCCACGGTCATCGCACCGGTCTGGCTTGCCATGACCGTGGTTTCCGTCGGGCCGTAGCTGTTGAAGAAGCGAACGTGCGGCGCCCAGCGTGCCACGAGCAACGTCGGGCAGGACTCGCCGCCTACGACGACGGTCTCGAGCGAGGGCACGGTTCCCGGCGAGAGGGTCGCCAGCACGGCGGGCGTCGTCAGGAAGTGCGTGATCCCGTGCCGGACCAGGAGCGACTCGAGGTCCTTCCCGGCGACGACGTCGGTCGGTTCGATAACCAGGTGTGCACCGGCGGCAAAGGCACCGAGAAGCTCGAGGAGGTGCGCGTCGAACGACGGGGAATGCGCGTGCAGGACGTTCGACGACGACTCGACGACATACGCGTCGACGACGTAGTCCGTGAGGTCGCCGAGGCCGGCGTGCGAGACGGCGACGCCCTTGGGCAGACCCGTCGATCCGGACGTGTAGATCAGGTAGGCGGGATGACCGCTGCGCAGCGTCGCGGTGCGATCGACATCGGTGACCGGCGAGGAGTCCCGACGCGCGATCGAGCGTGCCGTCTCCGGATCGTCGAGAACCAGCCAGTCGACGTGTGACTCCGGGAGCGGAGCCAGATGGCGCGCATCGGTGATTCCGAAGCGAGCGTGCGAATCCTCGAGTACCCATCCCAGGCGCGCGGACGGGTTGGCGAGGTCGAGCGTCACGAATCCGGCGCCGGTCTTGGCGACGGCCCACAGTGCCAGCACCGACTCGATCGAGCGCGGCAGGGCGATCGCCACGAACTCACCCGGACCCGCTCCGGCGCTGATGAGTTCGCGGGCCAGCTGCGACGACCGTTCGTCGAGGTCGCGGTACGTCAGCGTTCGAGTGTCGTCCGAAAGGGCGGCGGAGTCCGGCCGCATACCGCTGCGCAGCAACTCCGGCAACGTGCGACCGATCTCGTCGGCCTGGAGAACTGCGATCGGCTCGGGCGCGGCGGAGCCCGGGAGTTCGATGTCCCGAATCGCGCGCGTCGGCTCGGCTTGCAGGAACTGATCGAAGAACTGTAGGAAGGCCGCGTGGTGTTCGGCGATCCGCTCGACGCTGTAGAGCGCCGGGTTTGCCTGGAAGTCGATACTCACCGACGTCTCATCCGGACCGAGTTGGTAGCCGTTGACGAGGATGTCCTCGACCGGTCCGAGCGACATGAGGTTCGCTTGACCGACCGCTCCCCCGAACCGCATCGGCTCGACGTAACCCAGAACGTTGATCACCGGTCCCAGACCGCCCCGTGCGACCATCTCATGGCCACGCTGACGCTGGATATCGCTATACCGGTACAACTGATGCCGAACGGCCCCGACCATCTTCGTGCGGACCTGGGCGATGAGGTCTTCGACATTCGTCTGCTGGACCGATCGCAGGCGCAACGGCACGACGTTCGAGACGCTGCCCGCCGAGCGGCGCAGGGCGGCCGTGTTCCGGCAGGCGACCGGCAGCGAGAAGGTGATGTCGTCGTCGCTCGTCATGCGCGCCAGGAATCCGGTGAGCGCCGCGACGACGAGTTCGGGGAAACTGGCGCGGTAGCGCAGGCGAGCGTCGGCGAGACGGGCCGCCGTGGCCGCCGGCAGCACGGCACCGACATGACGTGGGCGCGGCGCGGGCGCGGCATCGTGGTCCGCGAGACTCGTGACGTGGCCGAGGTCGGAGACTTCGCGTCGCCAGAATTCGCCGTCGTCGACGAACCGCTGCGACGAGCGGTAGCGGTCCTCCACCGGTCCGATCTCGGTGAGCGGGACCGTGCGGTCCTCGGGGTCGGGCTGGCCCGCGATCCGCGCGTCGTAGAGCTCGGACGTGCGCACGAGCATGTTCATCGCACCGACGCCGTCGAGGGCGACGTGATGGCTGCGCGAATAGAGCAGGTGGCGCGTGGCGCTCAGCCGGAAGAGCTTGGTGACCGTCACGCGGTCGTTGACGAGGTCGATGTGCGCAATCGAGTCGCGTTCCATCCACTGGATCGCCGGCGTCATCGGATCGGGATGCGTGCTGAGGTCTTCGAGCGGCAGCCACATCGTGCCGGAGCGGTCGACGTACTGGTAAGGGACGCCGTCGTCGATGCCGAATCGGACAAACGGCGAACCAAGCTCGCGGCCGGCCTGATCGCACGCCCGCATCAACAGATTCGGTTCGATCTCGCCCCGGATGTCGGCATACATCGCGATGACCATGGGAACCGAGGGATGGAGCTGTTGCGCGATCCAGAGTTCGGTCTGGGCATGCGTCAGGGCGAATCGCTCGAGGTCCAGATGATCTGGAACCTCGAGGACCGGAAGGGTTGCGCTGTCTGCCGAAACCGACTCAACGCGATCTGCGTCGGTTCGCTTCAAGCCTCCTCCTTCACCCCAGGGCAATAACTCGTGGCCCGGCGAAAGGGTAGATCACAAAAAACAGGTGTCGGAACACCTACGCCGTCCTGTCGAGTCACGCCAATCGCTCGGAACTCTTCCGGTCGAGGTCTGGCGCAATTTCGACAACTTAGCTATACCGGTACAAACGGGCCATCTGGGGTTGCCGCGCACGCTGGCACCGGAATCGCACCGTTCTGTGACCAAGCTGAGAGTCACTAGATGCAGAGATCGTCAGTGCGGCCCGTTTCATCGTGTTGCGTGACGCTCCCGAGCTTAGGGCAGAGACACGCACGATCTCGGTGGACGGACTCATCCGTCTCGTACCCTTGACCCGTGGCGAAATCGAGCGCACCGGCGGAAGCGGTCGACCGGAAGACTCAAACGCACGGGCTTCTCGTCCGCTCCGCAAGTGAGGTCTTCAGCGAGCGCGGCTACCACGCCACACGGGTATCCGACAACGCGGAGCGCGCCGGAGTCGGGCAGGGCACGTTCTACCGACACTTCGACGACAAGCGCGACGTGCTCGACAGCGTTATCGCCGAAGCGATGTCGCGACTGGGCACGGCGTTCGAAGATCAGAACGCGCCGGAGAAGATCAATGACCTGGCCGAATACCGAGCTCGTGCCGTGGATATCGCAGCGAAGGTCTTCGACCTCATCGCAACCGAACACCGCGGGCTCGGTTTCCTCCTGCGAGAACTGCCGTCGATCGACGAACGAGCCCTGAAAGGGACCGCCGGCCTGAATGCACTCATGCACAGCGTGATCGAGCAGTACTACCGAGTCGGCATCGAGCGTGGCTACTTCCGCCCCGACATCGACACCGACTCAGCAGCGACCGCCGTGCTTGGCCTGGGGTTGATCGCGGCCTGGACAATCTTGCGGAACCCGACCGATGTGGAATTTCGTCGGCGCTACGGAGACACCGTGGTCGAGTTCATCGTCCGCCACGCTGTGAACGATCCGTCGCAATTGACCTAACTGGCGATCAGGTCGGCCAAGCGGGCGTGCACCGCCTGGCGGCCGATTTCGAGTGCGCGGGCCAGAACTGCGCCCCTTCGCTCGGACCGGTCGACGCGCGGCGAACCCTCGGGTGGCCGGATCTGCAGGACTGCGTCGCCGCCGAGATCGGCGAGGAGTCGTTCGTCCGCGGCTTCGGATTCGATTCGCTTGTTCCACGCCGCGACGGCACCAGGCGCGACCATCCGGATGCACGCACTGCCGATAGCGCTCTGCACGCGCGGATCGCCGGTTCGCTGCTCAGCCGCCTGTCGCGTGCGCAGCACCACGACGCAGGTTGCGCCGTGCGCCAGGGCAGTTCGGATCGGAAGCGGTTCGGCGATGCCGCCGTCGAGGTAGCGGACTCCCCCGAGCTCGACCGGAGGACCGGCCAGGATCGGAATATTGCACGTTGCCCGCATCGCCGTCATGAGCGTTCGCTTGTCGACGATGCGCGGGTGGAGGTCGACCGCTTCGCCCGTGCCGGCATCGGTGGCGATCGGGTGAAACGACGTCGCGTTGTCGAGAATCGCCGAGAAGTCCATCGGCACGGACCCGTCGTAGACGTCCCGGACGAGGTAATCGGTGTCGAACAGAACGCCCCCGCGCAGGAGCCGTTTGGGGTCGATGAGCCGTCGCATGATCGTGGTGTCAGACCAAGCCTGCATGCCGGAACGAGCGCGGCCGCACAACAGCCAGGCGCCGTTCAAAGCACCGGCCGACGTGCCATAGACCGCATCGAAGACACCGGAGAGCCCGAGTTCTTCGAGTGCCAGCACCATCCCGCTCGAATAGACACCCCGACTGGCGCCGCCTTCCACGACGAGGACGAGCCGATGTCCATCGCGCGTGGCTGCGTCCGCACGGCGGGATCGCAAGAGTTCGACAACAGTCGGGGTCATCGATCGAACACTCCTTGGGCGCGTTGGCTGGCGAGACCGTTGACCCAGAGATCTCCGTCAGCCTCGTCGAATTGTCCCATTTGCTGGGCCCGCTGGTACGCACGGAATTGGGTCTTGGTGGACGCGACCGCGTACTCCGGCTGGTCGGCAAGGCGGGCCGCGAGTGCGGCGATCGTCTCATCGAGCTGATCTGCCGGAACCACTCGGTGCAACAGCGCGAGCTGCTCCGCGCGCGTTGCCGGCACCGCACTACCCAACAGCACCAGTTCCCGGGCGCGCGCGCTTCCGATCTCGCTGATCAAGCGAGGCAGAACACCCCACGTGAGGGGCATACCGAGCTCGACCTCTGGAAGTCTGAAGCTCGCGTCCTCACTTCCCACCCGGAAGTCACATGCCAACGCCAGGGCAGCGCCGCCGCCGATCGCGTACCCGTGAACGCGCGCAATGGTGAGGGCCTCACAATCCTGAATCGCTTCGATCGCTCGCCTACCCACCTGCGAAACCCACTTGCGCTCGCGTTCACTTCCACCGCCGAGCCCCGGCGGATTGCGTCGATCCGCTCCGGCACAAAACGTGGGACCACGCCCGCCCAGAACCACGACCTTGATGTCGAATCGTGTCTGCAGGCTCGAGAACAGTGCCGCGATGCCCTCGAGCATCCGGTCGTCCAATGCGTTCCGCGCTTCGGGCCGATTAAGCCAAACGTGCAGCGTCGAGCCATGTTGTACGACTTCGAACGGGTCACCTCGAGTGGGCATCTTCACAACTCCGATCCTTGGACGGACTCATCCGTCCGTTCTACGTTAGACCCGCGCGAACGGGGCGCCCACGAGGTACCCGCCGCACTTGTCAGTGGTCCGACCACAATGGAGATGTGCTCACCGAGTTCTCCGCGCCCACCCGTGAATGGTTCACGGGTGCCTTCCCCGGCGCCACACCCGCGCAACTCGGTGCCTGGAAGTCGATCGCAGCGGGCGATCACACTCTCGTCGTCGCCCCGACCGGCTCGGGAAAGACGTTGTCGGCCTTCTTGTGGGCGATCGATCAGCTCGCTCGCGGCGAGCGATCGGGCGAGGAAACCCAGGTTCTTTACATCTCGCCGTTGAAGGCGCTCGCGGTCGACGTCGAACGCAACCTTCGGTCACCGCTCGTGGGCATCACCCAGACCGCGAAGCGCATCGGCAGCGAGATCCCGAACATCACGGTCGGCGTGCGGTCCGGAGACACCGATTCGGCGACCCGCAGTCGTCTCGTCCGCAATCCACCCGACATCCTCATCACGACGCCCGAGTCGTTGTTCCTCATGCTCACGTCGAACGCCCGCGAGACTCTGCGCTCGGTGCGGACGGTGATCGTCGACGAGGTCCACGCCGTCGCGGGCACGAAACGTGGCTCACACCTGGCAGTTTCACTGGCCCGGCTGGACCGGCTGATGGAACGTCCAGCTCAACGAATCGGCCTGTCGGCGACCGTCGAGCCCGCGGCCGAAGTCGGGCGATTCCTCACCGGTTCGGCGCCGATCACGATCGTTCGCCCGCCCGCGCCCAAGACGTTCGATCTCACGGTCCGCGTGCCGGTTCCGGACATGACCGACCTCGACAACCCCGAAGGCTCGATCTGGCCGCATGTCGAGGAAGAGATCGTTTCGCTCGTCACCGAACACCAGTCGTCGATCGTTTTCGCCAACTCACGTCGACTGGCCGAGCGCCTGACCGCACGCCTGAACGAGGTCTACGCGGAGACCGGCGCGACCGACACTCTCGCGCGCGCCCACCACGGTTCGGTCAGCAAGGAACAGCGCGCGATCATCGAAGACGACCTCAAACGCGGCCGCCTGCGGTGCGTCGTGGCGACCTCGAGCCTCGAGCTGGGTATCGACATGGGTGCGGTCGATCTCGTCGTGCAAGTCGAGGCTCCGCCGTCGGTGGCGAGCGGCCTGCAGCGCGTCGGCCGCGCGGGCCACCAGGTCGGCGAGGTTTCGCGCGGGGTTCTGTTCCCCAAGCATCGCGCGGATGTCCTGCACTGCGCGGTGACGTCGATGCGGATGACCGCCGGCAAGATCGAGGCGCTGGCCATCCCCACGAATCCGCTCGACATCCTCGCGCAGCACACGGTTGCCGCCGCGGCCCTCGACGAGCTCGACGTCGACGAGTGGTTCGAGACCGTGCGGTCGACGGGCAGTTTTGCCACACTTCCCCGCTCCGCCTACGACGCAACGCTCGATCTGCTGTCGGGCAAATACCCGTCGAGCGACTTCGCGGAGTTGCGACCACGCATCGTGTGGGATCGCGACAACGGCACGCTCACCGGCCGGCCCGGGGCGCAACGTCTCGCGGTCACGTCCGGCGGTGCGATTCCGGACCGCGGCATGTTCGCGGTCTACCTCGTCGGCGACAACAACGGCCGCATCGGCGAACTCGACGAGGAGATGGTCTACGAATCGCGGGTCAGCGATGTGTTCGCGCTGGGTGCCACGAGCTGGCGCATCGAGGAGATCACTCACGATCGCGTGCTCGTGAGCCCCGCCCCCGGGCTCCCCGGTCGCTTGCCGTTCTGGCACGGCGACGGCCTCGGGCGACCAGCGGAACTCGGCGCGGCGCTGGGCGCCTTCGTCCGGCAGGACCGCGTCGACATCGAGGCCCAAGCGCTGGCAGCCGGCCTCGACCAGAACGCCGTCGGAAATCTGATGGCCCTCCTCGATGAGCAACGGGAGTCGACCGGTCACGTACCGTCGGATCGCACTTTCGTCGTCGAACGATTCCGCGACGAACTCGGCGACTGGCGGCTCATCCTGCACTCCCCGCTGGGCCTCGCGGTCCACGCGCCATGGGCGTTGGCGGTCGGGGCGCGCCTGCGCGACAGTCTCGGCATCGACATGGCACCGACCGCATCCGACGACGGCATCGTCGTTCGGCTCCCGGACACGTCCGACCGTCCGCCGGGCGCGGAACTGTTCCTGTTCTCGGCCGACGAGATCGACGCGATCGTCACCGAACAGGTCGGCGCCTCAGCGCTTTTCGCATCTAGATTCCGGGAGTGCGCAGCGCGCGCCCTCCTGCTTCCGCGCCGCGATCCGGGCAAGCGGGCGCCTCTGTGGCAGCAGCGGCAGCGGGCGGCGCAGTTGCTCGATGTGGCGCGCAAATACCCGGACTTCCCGATCCTTCACGAGACCGTCCGCGAGTGCCTCAAGGACGTCTACGACCTCCCCGCATTGACCTCGTTGATGTCGCGCATCGAGCAGCGAAAGGTCCGGCTCGTCGAGGTCGAGACGCCGACGCCGTCGCCCTATGCGAAGTCACTGCTCTTCGACTACGTCGGCACCTTCATGTACGAAGGCGACAATCCGCTCGCCGAACGTCGGGCGGCGGCACTCTCGCTCGACACCGCGTTGCTGGCGGAACTTCTCGGCCGGGTCGAGTTGCGCGAATTGCTCGATCCGAACGTCGTCGCCGAGGTCGAGGCGCAACTGCAGCGCCTCGCCGACGACCGGAAGGCGCGCGACGCGGAAAGCGTCGCCGATCTTCTTCGCGTACTCGGACCGATGACGCTCGAAGAGATCTCCGCACGCTCGACGGAACCGGCGGGTCCGTGGCTCGCGGAACTCAGCCGCCAGCGGCGCGTGATCGAGGTGTCGTACGCCGGGTCTCGCTGGTGGACCGCGGTCGAAGACGCGAGCCGGCTCCGCGACGCGCTCGGTGTCCCGCTTCCCGTGGGCACGCCCGTCGCCTTCCTCGATCCGGTCGCCGATCCCCTGACCGACCTCATCAGCCGCTTCGCCCGCACCCACGGCCCGTTCACCACCGCCGACGTGGCCACCCGGTTCTCGCTCGGACCGGCCGTTGTCGCACCGATTCTGCGCCGATTGGCCGGCGAGAAGCGCGTCATCGAAGGCGAGTTCCGACCCGGCGCGGCCGGCAGCGAATGGTGCGATGGCGACGTTCTCAAGCGGCTGCGTCGCCGCAGCCTCGCGGCCGCGCGCGCTGAGGTCGAGCCCGTGGCGCAGGAAGCGCTCGTTCGGTTCCTGCCCGCGTGGCAGTACGTCGGCGAGAACCTGCGTGGCGTCGACGGTGTGGCCGCAGTGATCGAGCAGCTTGCCGGGGTTCCGATTCCGGCCTCCGCCCTGGAGCCCCTCGTCTTGTCGAGCCGTGTCCGCGACTACTCACCCGCGATGCTCGACGAGCTCATGTCATCCGGTGAGGTCGTGTGGTCGGGCAGTGGCTCGATCACCGAAACCGACGGTTGGATTCGCCTGCACCTCGCCGACCAGGTCCCGGTGACACTCGGTGAACCAGCCGCGATCGACCTGTCCGAGACGCAGGCGCGGATCATCGAGACATTGTCCGGCGGCGGCGGGTACTTCTTCCGGCAGCTGTCCGACTCCCTCGGCATGACCGACGACAATGCCCTGGTCACGGCGTTGTGGGAGCTCGTCTGGGCGGGCCTCGTCACCGGCGACACGTTCAATCCGGTACGCGCGAAGATGGCGGGCAAAGCACCGACATCGCACCGTCAGCCCATCCGTCGCGGCACGCGGATTCCGCGCGCCGCCCTACCGACTCGGAAGGGACCGCCGACGGTCGGCGGCCGGTGGTCCCTACTCCCGGCTCCAGAAGCTGACCCGACCCGTCGGGCACAGTCGATCGCCGAGCTGCTGCTCGAGCGATACGGCGTCCTCACGAAAGGCGCCGTCGCCACCGAGGGCGTGACGGGCGGGTTCGCCCTGATGTACAAGGTGCTCACGGAGTTCGAAGACCGCGGTCGATGCCGTCGCGGCTACTTCGTCAACGGGCTCGGCGGCGCCCAGTTCGCAACGGCGAACGCGGTCGATCGTCTGCGCGGTTCGGAGGAGTCGAAGGCTGTTGCGCTCGCGGCGGCCGACCCGGCGAATCCGTTTGGTGCCGCGCTGTCGTGGCCACAATTGGAAGGCCATCGTCCAGGGCGCAAGGCGGGTTCGATGGTCGTCCTCGCCAACGGCAACCTCGTGCTCTATCTCGAGCGCGGCGGCAAGACGATGCTCACGTTCACCGAAGATGCGGAACTCCTGCTACCCGCGGCGGCCGCGCTGACGGATCTGGTGAAGAAACGTCGGGTCGACAAGCTCGTCATCGAACGGATCGACGGTGTCAGCACACACGAGAGCTCACTGTCGTCGCTCCTCGTCGACGCCGGATTCGCCGCGACCCCGCGCGGTCTTCGGATGCGGAGCATGTGATGCCCGAAGGTGACGTGGTGTGGCATGCCGCCGCCCGACTGAACCGGGCACTTGCCGGAAAGACGTTGACCAAGAGCGACTTCCGCGTCCCTCGCTATGCGACGCTCGACTTGCGGGGACGAACGGTCGACGAGACGGTGAGTCGCGGCAAGCATCTACTGACCCGCATCGGTGACGTCACCGTGCACACGCATCTCAAGATGGAAGGCGTGTGGCGGGTGTTCACGCCCGGCCAACGCTGGAATCGACCGGCACATCAAGCGCGCCTCATTCTCGCGACGGCGGAGCACCAGGCTGTCGGCTTCGCGCTCGGGATCGTCGAGGTGCTTCCCCGGGCGAAGGAGGAAGACGTCGTCGGCCACCTCGGCCCCGATCTTCTCGGCGCTGATTGGGATCCCGAAGAGGCTGCGCGCAGGCTCTTGAGCAATCCGGAGAGACCGCTCGGACTGGCCCTTCTGGACCAGACGAATCTCGCTGGAATCGGCAACATCTACCGGAGCGAGATCTGCTGGGTTTCGCGGGTCGATCCGCGCATCCCGGTCGGAGAGGTCGAAGACCTTCCGGCCCTCATCAACAACGCGCACGACGTTCTCATGTCGGCGACCCACCAGCCGCCGTGGCGACCGCGCGCCTATCAACGAACCAATACGCCGTGCCGGCGCTGCGGTACCGGCATTGTGTCCGCAGCGCTGGCCGACGATCCGACGAACCAGCGGCACGTGTGGTTCTGTCCGAAGTGCCAGCGCTGATGACACGACCCAGTGAATACTTGCCCTACCGCTGATCGCCGAAGCCCCGGCAATCGCGACGTCTGGAGTGTCAATGAGCGAGCCGATCGATCCGCCGCGGCACGGCCCGCCAGACGATGACGACCTGGTCATTCCGATGAACAGCGTGCCGAATGTCCTGCACGAAGGCGAGTCCAGCGGCGTTTTCACCGGTCTTCTCGACGTGCGGTTCCGGAAGATCAACGCCGTCCGGATGGCGCCGCTCGCCTACGTGTCCGTGACCATTCTTTCCGGAGCAGGCTGCATTCTTCTCGACATCGTCGCCTTTCGGCATTCGACGATCGTCGGCATCATCACGTCATTCCTGATCACGCCGGCACTGTTCGTCACCCTCGTGATCCTGGCGCGTTTCGTGCTCGAGTTCATGCTGTCGCTCCTGGTGCTGCCGTCGCATCTGACGCAGGTCACCAACTCCGTGTTGGGCATTCTGGGCACGACCACGACGATCGTCGGAACGACCACCGACATCTCGAGCGACACCGCACATCTCGGGATCATGCACCCGCTGAAGAAAATCCGGCTTTCCAAGCGCAAGCGGATCGTGCCGTACTGAGCTAGTGACAGGTGATCGTTCCGCTGTCGGTGAACGATCCTCCCGCGGGGACGAACGCATAGTCGGCGCTGTTTGCTCGCAGCGTGAACTTCACGACGCCGTGTGTGTCGCTGTTGCGAGCCACGCTGTTCGCCTGAATGGTGCCGAACGGATAGAAGCCTGCGCCTCCCGTGCCGACGACGAACTGAACGATGCCCTTGGTCTTGTCCGCTCCACCATTCGGATCCTGCGGCGCGAACCGCTCGTACTGGTGGTTGTGACCGGTGACCACCACGTCGGCGTTCGCGTCGTAGAGAGCCTGGTAGAGGGACCGCGTAGCGCGGTTCGGTGCGTGGTTGGCGCCCGAGGTGAACAGCGGTTGATGCCAGTAGGCCAACGTGCATGGCTTCTTCGATGCGGCCAGGTCAGACCGCAGCCAGGTCTCCTGCGCCGAGCCGGAACCCATGTTCACCTCGGAGTTGAGCGACACGATATGCCAGTTGCCGAGATCGTAGGAGTAGTACCCCTGACCTGACGGGCCCGCCTGCGATCCGAAGTACTGGTAGTACCCCGCAGCGCCCGAGGTCTCGTATTCGTGGTTGCCGGGTGCGGGGCGGGTACGCGACTTGAACGCTCCCCAGGTCGGCTGGTAGTTCGAATTGTAGTTGTTCATCGATCCGCTGTCGTAAGCGTTGTCGCCTGCGGTGAACACGGTCGCGTTCGGCATCCCCTTGATCAGCTCGGCGGTGACCGCGGCGCCGTTCCCGCCGTCGGCGATGTCGCCCGCCCCGACGAGTACCGGGTCGGCCGTGGTCGGGGGCGCAGGCGGATTCTGCGCTGCCGTCGTCGGCGTGGTCGTCGCCGCAGCTGGCACGGTCGACGCTGGCACGGTCGACGCGGCAGCAGTTGTGATCACCAACTGCGGGGCATTCGCACCGCTTTCCTTCGAGTCGTAGTCGGCACTGTCGCTGCTGGTGGACGAGCCTCCGATACTGATCACCGAGCCCGGTGCAACCTTGCCCGTCAGATCGAGTTCGACCCAGGTGTTGCGCGTGACCTGCCCCAACGTGCCGAGCGGCGGCCCGGCGGCGGATGGCTGGTTGCCGTAGGTGACCCCGGCCGGGCTCCAGTTGTGATCGCTCATCAACGTGAAGGTTCCACCGCTGGCGCTGCCGGCGTTTTCGTCGTCAGCGACGTGCAGGCGCAACTTCGCACTGGTGATCGTGCCCGTCACAGCGGACAGATCGAACTTCAGGAAGAGGTTCTTGATCTCTTGGGAAGGCGCCAGCGATCCCAACAGGCTCGACGGTTGAACCACGCTCAGGCGAGTCGAATCGCCATAGTTGGTCGTCGGAAGAAGGCTGTCGACGTACGTGTCCGCCGTTGGGGTGAGTGTCGTCGTCGCGGCCGAAGCACACGGGCTGTCGACGACAAGTATCGTTCCGGCCACTGCGGCAACCGCGGCGATCGCGACTCCGCTAGCGGCCCGGGTGTTCCGAGCCAGCATGGGTTGGTAGCTCCAATCGGGCTCGACGCCCATGGGGTTCACCGCCGCGTCGCAGCCTACGATGCGTTGACCTGCATTTACGTGACCCACACCGGGCGCGGCCCGAGAAAAACACCCCTTGATTGGCCTAGGGTGCTTCTCGTGTACCTGTCGACGGTGTCGCGGCCGGTCTCCGAAAACGGGGGTCGCGTCCACAGTCGAGTGGCGGCAAACGTCTTCGCCCTCGGCACCGTCAGCCTCGTCACCGACATCTCCTCGGAGATGGTGACCGCGATTCTGCCGGTGTATCTCGTAGTGGGACTGCACCTTTCACCCGCCGCCTACGGCGTCCTCGATGGGCTCTACACGGGAGCGACCGCGCTCCTGCGAATCGTCGGCGGCCTGGTGGCGGACCGAACTCAACGCCGCAAGCTCGTCGCCGGGGTCGGTTACGCGACGTCCGCCCTGATGAAACCGGCGCTACTGCTCGTCGGACCTTCGGCGGCGGGGATCGGAGCGGTGATCGCCTTCGACCGCGCTGGCAAGGGCCTTCGAAGTGCCCCTCGCGATGCGCTGATCACCCTGTCGTCGGCGCCTGAGGGCCTCGGCCGCGCCTTCGGCGTTCATCGGGCGATGGATAGCGCGGGAGCTTTCCTCGGGCCCCTTGTCGCGCTCGGGGTTCTGGCGATGAGCGGCCAGTCGTTCGACGCGGTTTTCGTTGCCAGCTTCTGCATCGCGACTCTGGCCGTGGTGCTGCTCGGGCTCTATGTCCGGGACCAGCGCGACCCGCTCGCACCGAGCGGCACGGTGTCGCTGCGCTCGTTCCGTGCACTCGTCGCCGACCCGGCAGTGCGCCGGATCATCCTGGCCGCCAGCGTGCTGGGGCTCGTCACCGTGGGCGATGGCTTCATCTACCTCTTGTTGCAGAAGCGCGAAGACCTCAGCATCGCGTGGTTCCCCCTTCTCGCGGTCGGCACGAACCTCGCCTATCTGCTGCTTGCGGCTCCATTCGGCGCCTTGGCGGACCGAGTCGGTCGGGTGCGCGTGATGCTCGGCGGCTATGTCGCGCTCGCGCTCGTCTACTTGCTGCTCTTCGGACCACTGACGGGCTGGCCGATGCTCGTCGCCACGTTGTTCCTGCACGGCGTCTTCTACGCCGCGACCGACGGGGTTCTCATGGCCCTCGCCGGACCGCTGCTGCCGGAGCGGATGCGCACGACCGGCATCGCGATGATCCAGACCGCCCAGGCGCTGTGCTACCTGGTTTCGTCGGTCGCGTTCGGTTTGGCATGGCAGTTGTGGGGTGCCGTCCACGCTTGCCAGGTCGCGGCCGCGGCGGTCGCGATCACGATCGGAATGTCCGCACTTCTCCTTCGTCGACGGGTCGACTGAATGACTCGACCATGGATCAGACCTGTCCTCGCGGTCGTGGCGGCCGTACTGCTCATCGGTATCGCGGTCGGGTACGCGATCTCGGTTCATCCCGCCGATTCGCGGGTGGCGCACGGGAGCGATTCGATGTCGCTGGCGCCCGACCAGTTGCTCGTCGTGACGCAGCGGCATCTCGCCACCGTGTCCGCGGCCGACCCGAACGGCGCCCGTCAGGTGTCCGCACTGTCGTGCAATCGGGTTTATGCCGCGGCCGGCACGGGTGTGTGCCTCCGCCAGGATTCGGCGTGGACTTACTCGCTCCACGTCCTCGACCGCAACCTCAAGGACACCACGTCCTTTCCACTCCCGGGACTGCCCAACCGCGCACGCGTCTCGAACTCCGGACGGATGGTTTCGTGGACGACATTCATCGCCGGCGAGTCGTACACGACGAGCAATTTCTCGACGCGAACCGGGATTCTGGACACGAAGTCGGGCGCGCAGGTGCAGAGCTTGGAAGCATTCGCCATCACGCTCGACGGCAAGCCCTACCGGGCGATCGACGTGAATTTCTGGGGCGTCACCTTCACTGCGGACGACAACCGGTTCTACGCCACGATGTCGACGAATGGCGTGCGCTACCTCGTCGAGGGCGACTTCGCCGCACGCACAGTGCGCACGATAACGACCAACGTCGAGTGCCCCTCGCTGTCCCCCGATGGAAAGCGCATCGCCTTCAAGCAAGCCATCGACAACGACCCCGCCGCCGGGTGGCGACTGTCGGTGCTCGACCTCGACACGCTGCGCGTCACGCACCTGGCAGAGACGCGCAGTATCGACGACCAGGCAGCGTGGCTCGACAACGACACGATCGGCTACACAGTCCGCGACTCCAGCGGAAACCCAACGGTCTGGTCCACGCCGGCCGACGGGTCCGGTCAGCCGAAACTCCTGGTCAACGACGCGGAGTCACCAGCCGCGTTGTAAAGCGGCTCAGAGGTCGGCGACGAAGACCCGCAGCCCGCGCGAGGCCACGCGGAATACCAGCGGAAGCTGCTCGGCCGAGCTCGAATCAACCACTCGCGGATTGCTGATCGTGCGTCGTTTGCCGAGCTGCTCGACTTCTGCGACACCCACCGCCAGCACGTTGCGAACCCAGTTGACGCCTTCACCATGCGCGAGCGGCACCACGATGCGACCACCGCTGACGATCATCGTGACCGGCGTCCGGAATTCACGTCCCGTCTTGCGACCGCGATGAATCACGATGCCGAGGCCGGGAACCAGCCGCGCGAGAGGCCGCATCACGCCGTTGACCACCGGGCTGTTGATTAGTCGCGTCACCGCGGCCGGGATCAGGCGCTTGGGAGGCACGCGGTCACCGTCCGATCGGAACGGGCTCGAGAATCTGGCGCCGTGACTCCGGAGCCGACGATCGAAGCGCATCCGCGGATTCGTCGTCGGGCTTGGCCTGCGACTTGATCTCCGCCTTCACCCGCGCGTAGTACAAATCGACTTCGCGTGCGATGTCTTCGGCGTCCCAGCCGAGCACCGGAGCGACGAGCTGGGCGACCTGTTCAGCACAGTTGCTGCCCCGATGCGCGTACTCGATCGCGATGCGGGTGCGGCGAGCGAGGATGTCCTCGAGGTGGAGCGCACCCTCCGCGAGAGCCGAATACACGATCTCGACCTGCAGGTACGACGGTGCATCGGTGAGCGGCTGCAGCAGCTCCGGCTTGTCGACCGCGAGCTCGAGCACTTCGTCGATCATCGAGCCGTAGCGTTCGAGCAGGTGCTTGATCCGGTACGGATGCAAGTTGTACAACTCGGCGAGGTGCGGCACCTGATTGACCAGCGCGAAGTAGCCCTCGGCACCCAGCAGCGGGACCTTCTCGGTGATCGAGTCGGCAACCCGGGCCGGGATGTCTTCCACTGCCGCGTCAACGGCGTCCTTCGCCATCACCCGGTAGGTCGTGTACTTGCCGCCGGCGATCGCGACGAGCCCCGGCGCGACCCGCGCAACCGCATGCTCGCGCGACAGCTTCGAGGTCATTTCGCTCTCGCCCGCGAGCAACGGGCGGAGTCCGGCGTAGACGCCATCGATGTCGGTGTGGGTCAGCGGCGTCACGAGGACTCGGTTGACGTGGTCGAGGATGTAGTCGATGTCCTTGCGCGTCGCGGCGGGATGCGCGAGGTCGAGCTTCCAGTCCGTGTCGGTCGTGCCGATGATCCAGTGCGTGCCCCACGGGATGAGGAACAGCACCGATGTCGCGGTTCGCAGAATGATCGCGACTTCGCTCGGAATCCGGTCGCGCGGCACGACGATGTGCACGCCTTTCGACGCACGCACGCGGAACCGTCCGCGCTGCCGTGATAGCGCCTGGATCTCGTCGGTCCACACACCCGTCGCGTTGATGACGACGTGCGCCCGAATCTCGGCGGTGCGACCGTCCTCGGAATCGCGCACCCGCACGCCACTGACTCGGTCGTCCTCGCGCAGGAAGCCCACGACCTGCGTCGACGTCCGCACGATCGCACCGTAGTAAGCCGCGGTGCGCGCGACCGTCATGGTGTGGCGGGCGTCGTCGACGACCGTGTCGTAGAAGCGGATCGCGCCGACGAGGGCGTCGCGACGCAGCGCTGGAGCGAGGCGCAATGCCCCGCTGCGGGTCAGATGCTTGTGCCGCGGCACCGATTTCGCGCCGCCCATGCGGTCGTACAGCTCGAGGCCGGCACCGACGTACGGCCGCTCCCAGCCGTAATGGGTCAGCGGGAACAGGATCGGGAGGGGCTTCACGAGGTGCGGCGCGAGCGAATTCAGACTCAGCTCACGCTCTTTGAGCGCCTCGCGGACCAAGCCGAATTCGGCCATCTCGAGGTAGCGCAGGCCGCCGTGGAACATCTTGGACGATCGCGACGACGTGCCGGACGCGAGATCGCGCGCCTCGACCAAGGCGACACGCAGGCCTCGGGTGGCGGCATCGAGTGCGATGCCGCTGCCGACCACGCCCCCGCCGACGACGATCACATCGAAGTTCTGCTTTTGCAGTTGCTCCCATGCCAGCTCGCGCTGCATCGGACCAAGTACTTGGGAGCCCGGCATCATGGGCATCGGCGCATCACCTCCCCGTCAGGTATCCCCAGGCTAGATGCTTCGATGCGCTGATGTGTGGACGTCAGCACTAAGGTGGTGGACATGTCCGCAGGTGAAGGCGCGATCATCGAGAAGGTCAATCTGTCCCGGCCGTGGCAGACGATCGACCCTTTCCTCTTCTGTGTGCACCATGACGACGACTATCCCGAGGGCGACGAAGAACTCGGCCCCTGCGCACCGCTCGTCGGTCGCAATATCGGCCAGGATTTCTCCGCCAAAGACGGCTGGTCGATGTACCACGGTTCGCAGGTCCCGGGATTTCCCCAGCATCCGCACCGCGGATTCGAGACCGTGACGTTCGCCCGCACCGGATTCATCGACCATGCCGACTCCCTCGGTGGCGCCGCCCGCTTCGGTCGCGGCGACGTCCAGTGGATGACTGCCGGATCGGGCATCACGCACGCCGAGATGCTGCCGCTCCTGAAGAAGGACGAGCACAACAAGATCGAGTTCTTCCAGATCTGGATCAACCTTCCCGCCTCGGACAAGATGGTGCCCGCGCATTACTCGATGCTGTGGGACCACGAGATCCCCAAGCACACGCTTCTGGACCCCTGGGGCAAGCCCGTCGACGTCACCGTGATCGCCGGTGAATTCTCGCCCGGACACCCCGCACCCCCGCCGCCACCGCATTCGTGGGCCGCGCGCAAGACCTCGGACGTCGCGATCTGGCACGCACAACTCGCCGAAGGCGCCTCGTGGGACCTGCCGACCGCCAAGTACGCCGACACCCTGCGGACCCTGTATGTGTTCAACGGCGGCTCGGTCATCATCGACGGCGAGGAAGTCACGGCCGAACAGGGTGCAGTGATTCGCGCGGACATTCCGGTGACGGTGGACGACGCCGGATCGGGCACCGAAATCCTCATCCTGCAGGGCCGCCCGATTCGTGAGCCGGTCGTGCAGTACGGCCCGTTCGTCATGAACACCAAGGCCGAAATCCAGAAGGCCTACAGCGATTACCAAAACGATGGCTTCGGCGGCTGGCCGTGGCCCGCCGACGACCCGAACCATGGCGCGGACCTTCGCCGCTTCGCGATTCATCCGGACGGAAAGACCGAAGAGTTTCCCGTCGGCTGAGCCCTCCCCGTGCAGAATGCAACCGTGCACAAAAAGTCAGACGAGCCGAAGTTCGTTGCCGCGATTGACCAGGGCACCACGTCTACGCGCTGCATGATCTTCGATCAATCGGGACGGGTCCTGGGCTCGGCCCAGCGGGAGCACGAGCAGATCTTCCCGCGTGCCGGGTGGGTCGAGCACAACCCGAACGAGATCACGGCGAACACCGACGCGGTCATCGCACGTGTCCTCGACATCACGGGCCTGACCAGCGCTGACATCGCTGCGGTCGGCATCACGAACCAGCGCGAAACTGCGGTCGTGTGGGACCGCTCGACCGGTGAGCCGGTCTACAACGCGATCGTCTGGCAGGACACCCGCACCGACAAGATCTGCGCAAAGATCGCCGGCGAGGACGGGCCGAGCCGATTCCAGGCGAAAACCGGCCTCCCGCTGTCGACGTACTTCGCCGGCCCCAAAGCGCGCTGGATATTGGAGGAAGTCGATACCGCGGGGAAAGACCTCTGCTTCGGCACGATCGACACGTGGGTCCTGTGGCATCTCACCGGCGGCGCCGTGCACGCGACCGACGTGACCAACGCATCGCGCACGCTTCTCATGGATCTCAAGACGCTGCAATGGGATTCGGAGCTCTGCGAAGCCATAGGCGTCCCCGAGTCGATGCTCCCGGAGATCCGCAGCTCGTCGGGTGACTTCGGAGTCGTGGCGGACGGGCCCCTCAAGGGTGTGCCGATCACCGGAATCCTCGGCGACCAGCAGGCGGCGACGTTCGGCCAGGCGTGCCTGAGCCCGGGCGAAGCGAAGAACACGTACGGCACCGGCAACTTCATGCTGCTCAACACCGGCACGACGCCCGTCGCCAGCGCGAATGGCCTGCTCACGACCGTCTGCTATCAGATCGGCGATCAACCCGCGGTCTATGCCCTCGAGGGTTCGATCGCGGTGACCGGCTCGCTCGTGCAGTGGCTGCGCGACAACCTCGGAATCATCAAGACCGCCGCCGAGATCGAGCCGCTGGCACTTTCGGTGCCGGACAACGGGGGCGCGTACTTCGTGCCGGCGTTCTCCGGCCTGTTCGCACCCCGCTGGCGCCCCGACGCCCGAGGCGTTTTCGCTGGCCTGACGCGTTTCATCAACAAGGGACACCTCTGTCGAGCGGTGCTCGAAGCGACCGCATTCCAGACCCGCGAGGTTCTCGAAGCGATGCGACAGGATTCCGGCGTCGAACTCCGGGCGCTGAAGGTCGACGGCGGCATGGTCGTCAACGAGACCCTCATGCAGTTCCAGGCTGACGTCCTCGACGTGCCCGTCATCCGGCCGGTGGTCAACGAGACCACCGCGCTCGGCGCAGCGTATGCGGCTGGGCTGGCGGTCGGCTTCTGGGCGAGCGAGGATGACATCCGGACCAACTGGGCCGAGGACAAGCGCTGGGAGCCGAGCATGCCCGCCGCCGAACGAGACCGCCTGTACGCCGAGTGGAACAAAGCCGTCGAACGCACCTACGACTGGATCTGACGATGACTGACACGAATCCGCCCATCAC
The DNA here is from genome assembly GCA_021372355.1 of Nocardiaceae bacterium. GTDB lineage: Bacteria > Actinomycetota > Actinomycetes > Mycobacteriales > Mycobacteriaceae > Smaragdicoccus. The sequence goes on from JAJFUQ010000104.1 coordinate 40,943, forward strand.
CTTTGACGCCGACGTTTCCGACGATGCCGCGGTCGCCATGCAGGTCGACATTCTCGATATCCAGGCGGGCGTCGTGGGCGTCACCCGACTTCGCGAGTGGGGGCACGCAGCCCTCGCCATTCAGCCCGGCGAGAAGGTGCTCGACGTCGGATCGGGCACCGGCTCCGAAGTGCGTGCGATGGCAGAACTGACTGGACCGACCGGCGAAGCGGTCGGCGTCGAGCCCAACCCGAAGCTGCGGGCGGTCGCCGATCAGCGCACCACCACGACCCGCGACTGGACCCGATATGTCGAAGGGAATGCGTACGAGCTGCCGTTCGAGGACGCCACCTTCGACGCGGTTCGTTGTGAGCGCGTCCTGCAGCACCTCGACCAGCCACAACGCGCCATTGACGAGATGGCACGCGTGCTCAAGCCCGGCGGGCGGCTGACGCTCCTCGACAGCGACTGGGCCACGGCGATCGTGCATCCCGGCGATCCCGAGGTCGCTCGACTGTGCACGGAAGCCATGCTGACCGCGACCCCGAACCCGCACTCCGGACGGCGCCTCTCCGGTCAGGTCGTCCTGGCCGGACTCACGGTCGAGGACATGGGTTCGGAGGCTCTGATCTGGCCGGCGGACATCGTGACCGGGATGTTGCTGCCGATGTTCATGTCCACCGCACAGCAAGCCGGCGTCATCACCGGAGAGCAGGCGGCACGCTTTGCCACGGAACTTCAGGCCGCTGCGCACTCGGGTGAGCTGCACATGTCGGTCACGATGTTCTGCGCGCTCGGCCGCAAGCCCCTCTGATCGAAACGATTCGGTGCTCTCCTGGCGCCGTCACGTGAGTATTTCGATGACAGTGCCCGGGGAGCACCGAATCGTCGAGCAGTAGTCCCCTGCGGAATAGATCCGAACGACCCTCGGTTCAATAGGTTGACACAGCAACCTTCCAAGGAGTCGTGACATGCAGTTCGGAATCTTCTCGGTCAGCGACGTCACCGTCGACCCCACGACGGGCAAGGCGCCGTCCGAAGGCGAGCGCATCCAGAACATGGTCGCCATGGCACTCAAGGCCGAGGAAGTCGGTCTCGATGTCTTCGCCACCGGCGAGCACCACAACCCGCCGTTCGTCGCGTCCTCGCCGACGACGATGCTCGGCTGGGTCGCCGCCAAGACGGAGAACCTGTTGCTCTCGACCGCGACGACGCTCATCACCACCAACGATCCAGTGAAGATCGCCGAGGACTTCGCGATGCTGCAGCATCTGTCGGGCGGTCGTGTCGACCTCATGATGGGTCGGGGCAACACCGGACCGGTCTACCCGTGGTTCGGCAAAGACATCCGCGACGGCATCCCGTTGGCCATCGAGAACTACCACTTGCTGCGCAAACTCTGGCGCGAAGAGGTCGTCAACTGGCAGGGCAAGTACCGCACGCCGCTGCAGGGCTACACCTCGACGCCGGCACCCCTCGACGGCACTCCGCCGTTCGTCTGGCACGGCTCGATCCGCTCTCCCGAGATCGCCGAGCAGGCCGCGTTCTACGGTGATGGCTTCTTCCACAACAACATCTTCTGGAACAAAGAGCACACCGAGCAGATGGTGAATCTGTACCGCCGCCGCTTCGAGCATTACGGCCACGGTGCCGCTGACCAGGCGATCGTCGGCCTCGGCGGGCAGGTCTTCATGGCCGAAACCGAAGCGGAGGCCAAGAAGTTCTTCCGTCCGTACTTCGACAACGCGCCCGTCTACGGACACGGACCGTCGCTCGAGGAGTTCACGGACATGACGCCGCTGACCGTCGGTACGCCCGAGCAGGTCATCGAGAAGACGCTGTCGTTCGCCGACTACGCCGGCGACTACCAGCGTCAACTGTTCCTCGTCGACCACGCCGGTCTGCCGATCGACAAGGTGCTCGAACAGATCGAGATCCTCGGAACCCAGGTTGTACCGGTGCTCCGCAAGGAGTTCGAGGCGCGGCGTCCGGCGCATGTCCCGAGCGACCCGCCGACCCACCCGACGCTCATCGGAAACGAGGCGCACAAGCTCGTGCAGCCGGCCAACAGGAAGGTAACCGCATGACCCGCAAGGTTGTCGTCATCACCGCTGGCCTGTCGGTTCCGTCATCGACCCGGCTCCTCGCCGATCAACTCGGCGGGGCGGTCGAGGCTGCCGTATCGGGCCGCGGCGAAGACGTCAAATACGACGTCATCGAACTCCGCGAGCTGGCGACCGAGCTCGCGCAGGCCATGGTCACGGGCGGCATCCCGACGCCTGCCATCACCGCAGCGAAGGAAGCCGTCGCTCAGGCGGACGGCATCATCGCGGTGACTCCGGTGTTCGCGGCAAGCTACAGCGGTCTGTTCAAGATGTTCATCGACATCCTGGACCCGGATTCGCTCAACGGCATCCCCGTCCTGATCGCCGCCACCGCGGGAACCGCACGACACTCGCTGGTCCTGGACTTCGCGATGCGCCCGTTGTTCACCTACTTGCGCGCCAACGTCGTTCCGACCGGCGTCTTCGCCGCAACCGAGGACTTCGGATCGACCGGCCTGTCCGACCGGATCAACCGCGCGGCTGGAGAATTCGCATCGACACTGGTCACGACGTCGGTCGCGGGGTTCACGCCCGCTCTCGACCGCAGGTCAGGCAACGAAGTCGGAGACGTGACGCCCTTCGCGCAGTTGTTGGCGGGACTCGACGGAACGGGCTAATGACCGAATCTGGTCTTGAGCGCTTCCGCCATCCGGCCGAGTCGCCGCAGTTCGGTCGTTTGCCGATCGGACTGCGAGCGGAGCCAGTGGGCGTGCTGGACTGACGAGGTATTCCGGATCGATGACTCGATCTTTCCGATGAAGCTGTGGACTCGATCCATCTCGATGGATATGAGTTGCCGCAGTTCTCGGGCTTCGTGCGCGTCCACGGGGTCGCCGTCGAACGTCTTGGTCACGTCGCCGACTCTGCCTTACTTGACTCTTCGTCTGAATCGGCGAGAGCCTCGCCACGAAGGCACGCGTGGCAGGTCATGCCGGTGATCCGATAGGCAGGCTGGATGCGCCAGCATGTCATGCACCGACTGTGTGTGGGTCCTGGTTGGTTCGCCACGTCACGACCTCCTCTGCAACGAGCTATTTGACTGCACGGGGCATCGTCAGTGAATGACGATGTTTTCAGCCTGGGGGCCTCGACGACCGGCTGCGACGTCAAAGCTGACCTTCTGGCCAACCGCTAATTCCTTGACCGCGCCCGAGATGCCCGAGTAGTGGGCGAAGATGTCAGAGCTTCCGTCGTCGGGCGCAATGAACCCGAAACCCTTGTCGACGTTGAACCATTTGACGGTACCGGCAGGCATGTGCCTACTCCCTTGTTTTTGAGCCCGACCCCATCCGACAAGTCGCAGGACAGGGTGGTCGCGGAGATGATTCCCTGTCCGGGTGGGCGACGGGATCGTAAACAACAGGAGTCCTCACCAAGACATCAGGCGAGGAAATCGTAAAGAAAAGTACCCGGGTACCAAGACTGCAACTAACACCAGACTAGCAGGCCTGGTTCATACCAATCGGAGGCGACACCGAACGGTTGTCGAAGTCAGTCCAGGTCGTCGTGCCGCATGAGCAGCCGGGCAGCCTCGACCACGGAGCCACTGAGCGAAGGGTAGACCGAGAACGTCTGCGCCAAGTCCGTGACCGTCAGATTGTTCTGCACGGCCATCGCGATCGGAAGGATCAGTTCGGACGCCGTCGGCGCCACGACGACTCCGCCGATGACGGTTCCGGTCGCCGGGCGGCAGAAGACCTTGACGAAACCGCGCCGGATTCCGGACATCTTCGCGCGTGGGTTCGTGTTGAGCGGCAGCATCACCGAACGCGCAGCGACCTCGCCGTTGTCGATCGCCGCCTGCGAGACACCGACCGTCGCGAGTTCCGGACGGGTGAACACCGCAGATGCGACGGTCTTGAGCTTGATGGGCTGCACTCCCTCACCGAGCGCGTGGTACATCGCGATGCGACCCTGCATGGCGGCCACCGACGCCAGCGGAAGCAGGCCCGTACAGTCGCCGGCCGCGTAAACGCCGGACACGGCCGTTCGCGAAACACGGTCGACGCGGAGGTATCCACCCTTGTCGAGTTCGATGCCGACGTTCTCGAGGCCCAGGCTCCGCGTGTTCGGAACCGAACCGACCGTCATGAGCGCGTGCGATCCTTCGACCGTGCGGCCGTCGGCGAGCTCGACGACGATGCCGTCGTCGGTGCGCCGAACCTTGTCCGCACGGGCGTGCTTGACGAGTTCGATCCCGCGCTCGGCGAACTCCTCTTCGAGGACGTGTGCCGCGTCTGCATCCTCGTACGGAAGAACGCGGTCACGCGACGACACGAGCGTCACTTTGACGCCCAATTCCGTATAGGCCGAGGCGAATTCGGCACCCGTGACACCCGAGCCGACGACGACGAGGTGCGTCGGCTGCACGGTCAAATCGTAGAGCTGACGCCAGTTCAGAATCCGCTCGCCGTCGGGTTCCGAGCCTGGAAGCACACGCGGCGAGGCGCCGGTCGAAATCAACACGACGTCGGCCGTGACGACCTCGTCCGTACCGTCATGTTTTTGCACGTACACCTTGTGCGCAGCCAAGCCGATCGCAGAATCGCAGAAGCTCCCGTGTCCCGCGAGAATCCGGACGCCGACCGACTCGAGTCGACTCCGCACATCCGAGGACTGCGCCTGGGCGAGTTGCTTGACGCGGAGATTGATGTTCGGCACCTCGGCCTTGGCCTGCGAGATGTCGAGGTCGATGCCCACGCTCTTGGCGCGACGAAGAATCGTGAGCATGTTCGTCGAGGCGATGAAGGTCTTCGACGGGACGCAGTCCCACAGCACGCACGCGCCACCGAGTCCGTCGGAGTCGACGACCGTCACCTGGGCGCCGTGCAGCGCCGCGACGAGAGCAGCTTCGTATCCAGCCGGGCCTCCACCGATGATGACGATCCGCGGCATGGGGCTCTCCTTCCGGGAGCGACCTGCGGCTGCGAAATATTCGCTCCGCGAGCGTCGCTCGTTCGAATTACGCTCCGCTCCAGTCTCCCGGTTCGGGCCCCGATCCGGCAATCTGACTGGGATTCCTCACATTCGAGCGTTCTGAGCGGGGCCTGTGAAGACGCGTGTGAGTTAGTCTGACCGACGTGCCGATGTATGCAGCCTATGGCTCGAACATGGACCCGGAGCAGATGCTCAAACGCTGCCCCCATTCACCGATGGCGGGCACCGGTTGGTTGCATGACTGGCGTTTGACATTCGCGGGCGGCGACATCGGTTGGGAAGGCGCCCTGGCCACGGTGGTGCCCGAAGAGGGCGCGAAGGTCTTCGTCGTGCTCTACGACGTCCCCACCGAGGACGAAGAGCGCCTCGACCGCTGGGAAGGCTCCGAGCTCGGCATTCACCGGAAGCTTCGCCTCCGCATCGACACGTACGAAGGCCCGGTGCTCGCGTGGCTGTACGTCATCGACGGCTATGAGGTCGGGATGCCGTCCGCGCGCTACCTCGGCGTGATGGCGGACGCGGCCGAGAAGGCCGGGGCTCCGAACGACTACATCCACCGGCTGCGCACGCGCCCGAGCCGGAACGTCGGTCCGGGCAGCCTCGAGTAACTAGCGGGCGGACTCGAGAACCAGGTTCACGAGCACCTTCACCCCGATCGCGAGCGCTCGCTCGTCGATCTGGAGGTCGGCTTGGTGCAGGTCGAACCGGCGGCCTTCGCCCTTCCAGACACCCAGTCGACCCATGGCGCCAGGCGCTTCTTCGAGGTACCACGAGAAGTCTTCGCCACCGCCGGACTGCAGCGTGTCCGCGAGCGCATCCGGGCCCAGCCCGCGAATCGCCTCTTCGAAGATGCGCACCGAGTGCTCGTCGTTGACGACCGGCGGAACACCGCGGCGGTAGTCGAGCTTGTATTCCACGCCCGTCGGGGCGAGCAGTCCGGCGACGATGTCGCGCACGAGCGGTTCCATGCCGAGCCACGTCTCGTGATTTCCGGTGCGGACAGTTCCCACCAGACGGCCCGAGCGCGGGATCGCGTTAGCGGCCTGACCAGCGTTGATCGCTCCCCACACCATGACCGTGCTGGTCCGTGGGTCGACGCGGCGGCTGAGCATTCCGGGCAGACCGGTGATCACCGTGCCCATGGCGTAAATGAGGTCGGTCGTCAAGTGCGGACGCGAGGTGTGGCCGCCCGGAGATTCGAAGTCGAGAACGACGGTGTCCGCCGCCGAGGTGATCGGGCCGACCCGGATTCCCACCCGCCCGACTTCGAGATGCGGGTCGCAATGCAGCGCGAAGATCCGGCCGACACCGTCCATGACACCCGCAGCGCAGGCGTCCAACGCGCCGCCGGGCATGACTTCCTCGGCGGGTTGGAACAGCATGCGGACACCGACCGGCAGATCCGGCGCGGCGGCGAGCGCGAGCCCGGCAGCGAGGACCATCGCGGTGTGTGCGTCGTGCCCGCACGCGTGCGAAATGCCCGGGATCGTCGAGGCGAACGGAAGGTTCGTGAATTCCTGCATCGGCAGGGCGTCCATATCGCCGCGGAGAGCGACCCGTGGGCCCGTCGTGGGGCCGATGTCGCAGATGAGACCGGTTCCGCCCGGAAGAATCTGCGGCGTCAATCCGTGCGCTTCGAGGACCCCCGCGACGAACGTGGTCGTCTGGAACTCGGTCCGCGCAAGCTCGGGATGGGCATGGAGGTGCCGCCGCCATGCGATCAGATCGCCGGTGTGCTGGGCCAACCAGGACTCAGCGATGTCGGACACCCACACCCCTCCAGATCACTCCAACGTGACATGTCTCGGCTTGCAACGATATCCCGCCTCCAAAGCGCGCCTGAGACATCCCGCTCTTTCTGCGGCCCTATAAATTGACCATATGCAGATGCCCGACCTCATCGCGGCCGAAATCGCTCGACGCATGGGAGTTCCGCGTCATGACGTGGCGATCGTGCTCGGATCGGGCTGGCGGAGTGCGGTCGAGGTGTTCGGTCCCGGCTGGCGGACGATGCCCGTCAGCGATGTCCCCGGCTTGATCCCACCGTCGGCCGCAGGACACGGTGGCGAGATCCGTTCAGTGCGCGTCGGCGAGCAGAACGTACTCATCTTTCTCGGTCGCGTGCACCAGTACGAGGGCCACACTCCCGAGCAGGTTGCGCTGCCCGTGCAGGCCGCGTGCGCGGCCGGCGCGAAGACCGTGATCCTGACCAACGCCGCCGGCGGCATTCGACGCGGGATGTCGGTCGGAGAATGCGTGCTCATCAGTGATCACATCAATCTGCTGGGCGGCTCTCCCTTGGCCGGCCCGCAGTTCATCGACCTCACGGAGGCGTACTCGAAGCGCCTACGCGAACTCGCCCGCACGATCGACCCGACGCTCGCCGAAGGTGTCTACGCCGGAATGCGCGGCCCCCAATACGAGACGCCCGCCGAAATTCGCATGCTGCTGACCATCGGCGCGGACCTCGTGGGGATGTCGACGGTGTACGAGACGATTGCCGCACGCGCTGCGGGTGCAGAGGTGCTCGGCATCTCACTCGTCACGAATCTGGCCGCCGGACTCGGCGACAGCGGCCTCGACCATTCCGAAGTACTCGCCGCCGGTCGCGACAATGCCGACCGCCTCGGTGAACTCCTGCACTCGATCGTCGGTTCCCTATGACGAACCTCAAGTTCGGCACCGCCGGCCTCCGCGGCCCCATGCAGGCCGGTCCGGACGGGATGAACGTCGACGTCGTCATCACCACGACCGCGGCGATCTGCGCCTGGCTGCGCGATCGCTGCCTCGGCGGCGGCACTGTGGTCGTCGGGTTCGACGCACGCCATCAATCGCGCGAGTTCGCCACCGCCGCCGCCGAGGTGTTCGCGGGCGCCGGATTCAAGGTAGTGGCATTGCCGCGCCCGCTCCCCACGCCCGTGACCGCCTTCGCCGTCAAGAAGCTCGACGCGGTGGCGGGCGTGCAGATCACGGCATCACACAACCCCAAGGGCGACAACGGCTACAAGGTCTACGTCAGCGGCGGCACCCAGCTCAATGTGCCCGCGGACCGTGAGATCGAGCAGTTGATGGGTCAGGTGGGGCCGGTCGAGTCAGTGCCTCGCACGCCGGTCACTCTCGCCGATGACAGCCTGTTCAACGAGTACCTCGAACGCGTCGCGAGTCTGGCCCGCGGAGACCACCGCGACCTTCGAATCGCGGTCACCGCCCTGCACGGCGTCGGCGGTGGACCGCTCGTGCGTGCGTTGGCCAAAGCTGGGTTCCACGACGTGAGAGCCGTTGTCGCGCAGCAGGAGCCGAACCCGGACTTCCCCACGGTCGACTTCCCGAACCCCGAGGAATACGGCACCTCGGACAAACTCATCGCCCTGGCGAAGGAGATGCAGGCCGACCTCGCCATAGCGCTCGACCCGGACGCCGACCGGTGTGCGGCCGCCATCCCAGCTCCGGGTGGCTGGCGAAAACTCACCGGCGACGAGGTCGGCGTCCTCCTCGGCGACTTCATCTTGGAGTCGGCGCCGCCGGATTCACTCGTCGCAACGTCGGTGGTCTCTTCGCGCCTGCTCGGCAAGATCGCCGCGGCTCGCGGCGCGCGCTACGCCGAGACGCTGACCGGCTTCAAGTGGCTGGCGCGAACCGGCCCGGGACTCGTCTTCGCGTATGAAGAGGCGATCGGCTATTGCGTCGACCCGGCGGCCGTCCGGGACAAGGACGGCATCTCGGCTGCGGTCGTGCTCGCCTGTCTGGCGGCTCGAACGAAGGCCGAGCACCGCAGTCTCGCCGACCGCCTCACCGACCTCGATGCCGAGTTCGGAATCCATCGGACCGAACAGGTTTCGCGATGGACTTCATCGGCCTCAGAGGCGATGGGAAAGCTGCGCGCAGCTCCCCCGACGGAACTTTGCGGCGAACCGGTGGAGCTCACCGACCTGTCCACGGTGCGCGGACCGATGCGCACGGATGCACTCGTCTTCGAGGGCGAGACGGTTCGCGTCGTCGTCCGACCATCGGGCACCGAACCGAAGCTCAAGTGCTATTTGGAAACAGTCGGCCCGCATGCCGCGGAAAAGCTCGAGAACCTCCGCGAGTTCTGCGGGTCGATCTAACGCGGCCCGAACTGCCGATCGCCCGCGTCACCGAGACCCGGGACGATGTAGGCGTTCTCGTTGAGATGCGAGTCGACCGCTGCGGTCACGAGCGTCAACGGATGCTCGGAGGCATCGAGAGCGTCGATCCCCTCCGGCGACGAGACCGCGCACAGTGCGGTGATGTCCCGCGCTCCCCGCTTGACGAGCAGGTCGACGACGTGCAGCAATGACCCGCCGGTCGCGAGCATCGGGTCGAGAACGAATACCGGAACATCGGACAGATCGGCCGGTAGCGAGACCATGTACTCGTGGGCCGCGTGCGTTTCCTCGTCCCGCGCAAGACCCACGAACCCGACGTGCGCTTCGGGGATCAGGGCACTGGCTTGATCGACCATTCCCAGTCCCGCGCGCAGCACGGGGACGAGCAGCGGCGGATTCGCGATCCTGGTCCCGACCGCCGGGCCGACCGGCGTCCGCACTTCGAATCGCTCAGTTTCCAGGTCGCGAGTTGCTTCGAAAACCAGCATTCGGGTCAGTTCCGCGAGGGCCGTCCGGAACGCGGCATTCCCGGTGCGTTCGTCGCGCATCGTGGTCAGAAGGGCGGCCGCCAACGGGTGATCGAGAACCAGGGTGCGCATAGCTGAAATGCTAGTGTGCCCGCAGTCACTGGCGATCCCAGAAGGAAGGCAGGACACCCATGTCAGACCACAAGTCCGGACTCATTTCGCACATTCCATACGCCGTGGCGGCGCGCAATCTTCTGCGCGACTCGGTGCTCGGCGCGGTTCACGAGCTGAGCCGTTCCAATGGCTGGGCCGCCACGACGATCGCCGCGATCGCGGTGCAGTCGGGTGTCAGCCGCCAGACGATCTACAAGGAATTCGGCACCCGCCAGTCCCTCGCCGAGGCGTACATCGTCCACCGCGTCGACTGGCAACTCGACCGGATGCAGGAAGTCTTCGACACCACGGCGGGCGACCTCGAAGCTCGGATCCGCGCTGCCCTCGCCACCATCTTCGACTTCATCGACGAACCGCTCATCCACATGACGTTGGAAGGCGGCCGCATCGGGTCCGAAGACCTGGTCAGCCTCCTGAAGGAGACGAACACGCTCGCGACGCGGAGAGTCGGGTCCATCGTCAAGACCCTCGTCCCCGACCTGTCCGACGCGGAAACCATCATCGCTGCGGACACGTTGGTACGGGTCGCGGTCACGCACGCCCTTGCCCCGATCTTGACCCGCGAGGAAGCGATCGATCGCATGGTGTGGGTTGCGATGCGGCTTCTTCCCGACCGCGTGTGATCCGATTCGACCTCGTTGTCGACGGAACCAATCCGCCCTCTCCCGCGTCCAACCCATCGACGTGCAATACGAAGCCCGCAGGAGCTAGTCGATGGACTCTTTCAAAGCCGATCTGGCGCAACTTGATTCGTTGCGCTTGAACGCCTCCGATACGACCGAGCTGTTGCTCGACGTCGCCTCGAAGTGGCAGCAGATCTCGCCCGAATCGTTGGAAGCGGCGCTGGGCATGTTCGGCCCACAGTTCCTTTCCGCGTACCAGCAGGCGCAGCAGTCGTACGTCCGCGCGACGACTCAACTCGCTTCGGTGTCGAACACGATCGAGAACGTCACGGACCGCGCACTCGGGGCTTTCACCGCCGACGATTCGTCGACTGCGAGCACGCTGGGGTCGCTGTGAATCCGTTGATGTTCGCCGAACCGATCGCCCAACTTCTCGGCACCTTCGGCACCGGAGATTTCGGTGGCGCCGCTCCCGGATTCGCCAACGCCCAGTCCTCGATGAACTGCGCGCAGGACTCCGGGCAGCGCAGCATGAACAATCTCAGCGGATGGAGCGGGTCATCGGGCGAGGCCGCCACGACCACCGCACAGACCAACCAGTCGCAGATGACGGACCAGGCCGATCGCGGACAGGCGATCGCGGGAGTCGTGTCCCAAGCCGCCCAGACCATCGGCAGCGGCAAGCTCGACGTCCAGGGAATCCTCGACTCCTTCACCTCGGTCGCCACGACCCTGGCACCGATGCTCGGCCTCCCGGCCGGCCAGATTGCGCTGCTCAAGACCGCCGCCGAACACATCGGCGATGCCGTCAACGTCGTTCAGGGTGTCAATCAACAGATGGGGCAACACACCGAGCAGATGAGCGCTCTGGCTTCTCCGGACCTCGGTTCCAGCACTGCCCAGACCGTGAACACCGGGACCGGAGTCGCCGTCACCCTGCCGGACGGACGTACCGCGATGGCACCGAACGAACAGGCCGCGGCCGCGGTCCGTAGCGCTCTCAGCCAGCAGGGAGTCCCGTACGCCTGGGGTGGAACGACCCCGGCGGGGTTCGACTGCAGCGGTCTGACGCAGTACGCCTACCAGCAGGCAGGTGTCGACCTTCCGCGCATGGCCGCCGATCAAGGGGTGGGCTCTCCGGTGCCCGCGGACCAGCTCATGCCTGGCGACCTGGCCGTATGGGATGGCCACGTCGCCATGGTCGTCGGAAACGGTCAGATGATCGAGGCCGGCGACCCGGTCGAGATCTCGCCGATCCGCACCGACAACCAGGGCGAGGCGTTCCACGGCTTCTACCGGCCGACGGCATGATCACCTCCACCTCTCACTACAAGGGCATCACCGTGACCGCGTCGGCCGACGGTGTGCCGACCGCAATCCACATCGAGCCTGCAGAACTCCGGTTCGGCGCCGAGGCCCTTGCCCTCCGGGTGCTCGAACTGACGTCCGCGGCGGCGCGATCGGCATTGAGCGAACTGCGATGAGTGTGGAGAAGGTCCTCGGCCACGTTGAGAAGCAACTCGAACTCATCGAGGAGGCTCTGGCCGGGCTGTCGGCGATCACGGCCGTGTACGCGAGCCCGGACGGTCTCGTCGTGACCGAGGCCGATGCATCAGGGGCCCTCGTCGGGCTATGGCTCGACGAAACTGTGTGCCAGCTCCCAGGCGATGACGTCGGTCGGCTCATCGTCCGAGCCGCTGCCGAGGCGAGCGCCCTTGCGGGAGCTCACCGTGATCACGTTTTCTCCGCATTGACCAGCGCGGTAGCCACACTGGCGTCACGGTCGTTACGCTGACGCCATGGCAACCGGAGACATCGTCCCCATCGAACTCGGCTTGACCGACGGAGACCTCGTGACCCTGTGGGCGCCCCGCTGGCGCGACGGTGACGACGAGTGGGAAGCCTTCCTCGGCGACGACGACTCATTGTTCGGCTTCGGCACGGTCGCGGAGATGGTCGCTTTCGTGCGCAGCGGTGCTGGAAACGACCTCGACGACCACCCATCGTGGCCGGTCGTTTCGAAGTTGTCCGCTTCCGAACTCGAACCCGATGAGGGGCACACGTTCGACCTCGTGGGCGTTCCGGAGCTCGCCGCCGAACAGCCCAGTGCCGATGTCGTCGCCGAACTCGAGGAAGCCCTCGAGATCACCCGTGCCATCGGCGAGGTGTGCGAGCTCGAGGTCGTCGAGTCGTTCTTCGCCAAGCACCCGATCCTGACCTCGATCCCCACCGGCGCGAGCGCATTCGTCGGCCGCGAAGGCATCGCGCTGTGGGATGAGATCGGCACCGCGATCGCCGACGGGTGGGATGACGTCCTCGACGCGATCGACGACTTCATCACGACCCCGGATGTCGACAAGAAGGCCGTGGCCGTCGCCGAGGCGGAACTGCTCGCCGCCGCCGAGAACGAGGTCGACTCGGACGACGCAGCGGACGTCGACGACGACATCGAAGACGACGCCGTCGAGGAAGAGACCTTCTGGGGTCGCGTCGGCATCGACCCGATCAAGATCATCACGCCCGATAAGACGTACTACTCGCTGCGCTGCTACCTCGACGACGAGCCGATCTTCCTCGGCACTGACGAGAAGATCAGCGTGTTCACGACGCCGCGTGCGCTCGCTCGGTACCTCGCGGACAACCACGAGCACGACCTCGCAACGGTCAGCACGTACGGCGATGTCCAGGCCGCCGCGACCGACGGATCGCTCTCGATCCAGGTCACCGACGAGAACACCTACGTGCTGAACGGAATCGCCGACGACATCCTGCAGGGCCCGAGTGCCGTGGATGCCGAACAACTCGATCTCGCCGTCGAACTGTTCACCGACGCTGCGGACTACGCCGACGACGACTCGGTCGCCGAAGCGCTGCAGCCGACGACCGCTCTGGGCTTCCTGGTGTCGTTCATCGTCAACCCGGACCCGACTCGCCTCGAGCCCAGCGGCCCGTTCACGGCCGAAGCGGACGCTTGGCGTGAACTGGTCGAAGGGTTCGAGGCACGTCTCGACAAGCTGGGCTAGGACTCACCTACGCCGTCTTGCGGAAGGAATAGTCCTTCAGCGGGAAGTGGCGACTCCGCCACGCGGCCTCGATCGTCAGCGACGGCCGCAGCGGCACGTCTCCGTGCTTGTCGAAGTAGTAGCTGTTCGCAAGGCCGCACGACTCCTGCCAGAAGATCTGGTTCCCGCGGCGCCGCATCATTTCCGCGTGGTAGTCGACGTGCGCCTTTTCGGTGACCTCGATGAGGTCGGCATCCTTGCGTCGAGCGTGCTCGAGGCATCGGATGATGTGCGCGGAACTGTTCTCGATGAGTGCGAAGAAGGACGAACCGTTGTAGCCGTACGGCCCCATGATCGTGAAGAAGTTCGGGAACCCGGGCGACGAAACGCCCTGGTACGCCTGCAGGCGGTTCTCCTCCCACCAATCTCCGAGCACCAACCCGCCACGACCGGTGAGGTCGTAGGTCGGGATCGCGTCCTTCTCGCTGACTTTGAAGCCGGTGGCCAGAATCAGGACGTCGACCTCATGCACGACGCCGTCCGCGGTGTGGACGGCGTTCTCCGAGATCCGGGTGATCGAACCCGTCTCGAGCGCCACGTTCGACCGGTTGAACGTCTGCAGGTAGGAGTTGTGGAAGCTCGGCCGCTTGCAGCCCAACGCGTACTTGGGAGTGAGCTTCGCGGCGACCACAGGGTCCTTGACCTGCTGCTTGATGTACGCACGACCGGCCGTCTCGAGGACCGAGGTGCCGGGTATGAGCTTGTGATAGTGCGCCAAGATCGGGAACGTCGCCTCGACGAACGCGTCGCTGGCCAGGCGGGACACCGCCTCGACACCCGGAACGCGCTTGAGCGCCCAGCGCGCCGGTCCCGGAATCGGAGCGTCGAACTTCGGCATGCACCAGATGGGCGTGCGCTGGAACACCGTCAGATGAGCAACATCGCGCGCGATCTCGGGGATGATCTGGACCGCGGACGCCCCGGTACCGATGATCGCAACGCGCTTCCCCCGCAGGTCCACGCGGTGATCCCAGCGCGCGGTGTGCATCGTTGGCCCCGCGAACGAGTCGAGCCCCGCGATGTCCGGGCGCTTCGGGCGCGACAGCGGTCCGCCGGCATGAATCAGGTGGCGTGCGGATACTCGTCCACCGCTGGTTTCGATGCGCCACAGGTTCGCCGCCTCGTCGAAATGTGCGGAGATGACCGAGGTGTTGTACCGAATATGCTGCGCCAAATCGTATTTGGAAACCAGATGCTCGGCGTATCCCTTGAGCTCCCGCCCCTTGGCATACGTCCGCGACCAGTTCGGGCGCTTCTCGTAGGAGAACTGGTAGCTGAACGACGGGATGTCGACGGCCACACCCGGATAGGTGTTCCAGTGCCACACACCGCCGGGACCTGCGGCGTCATCGAGAGCGAGGACATCGTCGAATCCCGCCTTCTTCAGCGCGATCAACGTTCCGATGCCCGAGAAGCCGGCACCGACGATGACGATTTGGCGGTCGGGAATTCTTGTCTCAGTCAAAGCTCACTCCATCGGGATACTTCGAATATCTGAATATCCCGAGTACACCAGATATTCTCGATCCGTGGCAAGACTCACTCGAGCAGAAAGTCAGGAACGCACTCGACGTCTCCTGATCGAGTCCGCCACCAAACTGTTCCTGCGCGACGGATTTCGCGCGACATCCCTCGACGCGATCGGCGACGAAGCCGGATTCAGCCGCGGCGCGGTGTACTCGAACTTTTCGAGCAAAGGCGAGATCGGCATCGCGGTCGTCGACGCGTTGTACGATAGCGCGATGCAGACCGTGGTCACGGCGATCAGCAGTTCCGGCGAAACCGAACCCGCGTCCTGGATCAACACCATGACCGAGGCCCTCCAGTCGAGCATCGGCGATCCGCAGTGGGCGCGGCTTGAAGTCGAGGTCGGCGCCGCGGCCCACCACGAGCAGCTCAAAGCGTCGGTCGCGGCGAGGTACGCGCGGTTGCGATCGATCGGAGAATCGTTCGTCACCGGACTCTTCGAAGCGCGCAACGAGTCGCCACCCGCTGACCCGCAGGTGATTTCGCTGGCGATCGTCAGCTTTCTGATCGGTTTCGGCATACAGCGGGCTT
>JAJFUQ010000131.1 GCA_021372355.1 Nocardiaceae bacterium
TCGAAGATTCGCGACGTCGGTCAGCGCTCGGATCAGCCGCAGGCGGCGAACATGTGAATCGTCGTAGCGGGTGCGGGTCTGGCCGACAGCCTCGCCGGGATGCAGAAGGCCCTCGCGCAAGTAGTACTTGATCGTCGCGACGCTCAGCCCGGACCGGGCCGCCAGTTCCGCCATCCACATCACACCATCTTGACATTAGATACATGAACTATCCAGTATTGGATATCCAAACTATCCAATACGAACTTCCGGAGACGACCATGTCCCGACGTACCCGCGCGATCATCGCGATCTGCACGGCGGCGTTCCTCGCGTTCCTCGACACCACGATCGTGAACGTGAGCTTCCCGAACATCGCCGAGCACTTCCCTGACGCTTCGCGATCCGACCTCTCCTGGGTGCTGGACGCCTACTTCATCGTCATCGCCGCGTTCCTGGTGCCCGCCGGCGAACTGGCCGATCGCCTCGGACGCAAGCGAGTCTTCCTCGCGGCGCTCGCCGGATTCATCGTCACGTCGGTGCTGTGTGCAATCGCGCCGAGCTGGGAGTTCTTGGTCGGCGCGCGGGTGCTGCAAGGTGTCGCGGCGGCCGTCATCGCACCGGTTTCGCTCGCCCTCCTCTTGCCGGAGTTCTCCGCCGAGAAGCGGTCTGCGGGTGTCGGTATATGGGGCGCGGCTTCGGCGCTCGCGGCCGCATCCGGACCGCCGCTGGGCGGCCTGATCGTCGACGTCGCCGACTGGCGTTGGATCTTCCTCGTCAACATCCCGATCGGAATCGCGATCTACCTGATCGGGCGCAGCGCGTTGGTCGAGTCCTCGGATGCGTCGACTCATCTGCCTGACTTCGTCGGCATCGCCGCGACCATCGGTGGTCTCGGCGCGCTCGCGCTCGGCATCGTCGAGGGGGAGACCTGGGGTTGGGGGAGCCCGCGAATTGTCGGCTCGTTCATCGCCGCGGCCATCTTCCTCGCGGTCCTCGTCTACCGTTGCGCAACCCATCCGCAGCCGGTCATCAACCCGACCCTGCTCAAGGTTCAGAGCTTTCGTCGCGGCAGCATCGGGACGTTCTTCTTCGCCGTCGCGTTCTTCTCGATGATCCTGGGCAACATCCTGTTCCTGACCTCGGTGTGGCAGTACTCGGTGCTCGCAGCCGGTCTCGCCGTCGTTCCCGGACCGCTCGCCAGTACGTTCATCGCAGTCCCGGCCGGCAAGCTCGCCGACAAGTACGGACATCGCGTCGTGATCGTGCCCGGTGCGATCCTGTACGCGCTCGGCCTCGTCGTACTCCGCACGACGGACGCCGTTCCGGACTACCTCGGCACCTGGTTGCCGGGTCAGATTCTGATCGGTATCGGTATCGGACTTGCCTTCCCGACGCTCGGCGCCGCCTCGGTGCGCGACCTCACGGCGACCGAGTTCGGTTCCGCGACCGCGGTGAACTCGGCGTTCCGGCAGTTCGGTGCGGTCGTCGGCACAGCCGTCGTCATTGCGATCATCGGCACCCCGACATCGCTCGCAGAGGCGCTCACCGCTTCGGACCATGCGTACGACTTCGGTATCACCGCCGGATTGCTGTCAGGTGTGGCCGCGCTGTTCATCACGCGGAAGGCTCCGGAGCGGGAGAAAGAGCTCGTCGCCGCCTAGGTCCGCAACACCAGATCGGCCCGCTCGATCGTTCCGTTGACGAGGCACGCGTTGTCGAGGTCCTGCGCAACCTTGCGCCTGGCCTCGGCATCGGGTTTTCCACCCTGAACGTGCCGCGCGAACAGCCGTTCCCGGATGACGTCATCAGCGACGGCAAGGAACCAACAGGTGTCGAGCAGCGGCTTCACCGCGGGCCACAGCAGCAGGTAATTGCCCTCGGTGACGACGATGTCGCTGGTGATGGGCGGGCCGGGAACCGGTTCGTGAACGTCTCGATCGTAGGTCGGCCAGCTGACGTGTTTTCCAGCCCGAAGATCGCGAAGCGCGGCCGTATAACCCGCCGCGTCGAACGTCTCCGGTGCGCCTTTGCGTCCGTCCAGATTTCGTCGAGACAGTTCGGAATTCGTGAAATGAAACCCATCCATCGGCGCGAGACCCGCGCCGATGAGTTCGGCCAGCCGACGCGCGAATGTCGACTTCCCGGACCCTGGCGGACCTGTGATGCCAATGATGTACACGAATCCCAAAGTAGTGACAACGAAACGAATTCGGCGCATAGTCGGTTAATGGACGACTCCCTCAAAGCCCGGATACGGGTAAAGCTGCTGCGGCAGATTTCCGAGGATGGCGGCCGTCCGGTCAGTCAAGCCGAGACCGACGACCCGCGTCTCCTCGCCGTTGCCGCTGACCTCGCCGCTCTCGACGATGCAGCCGACGATGACCCGGTTATCGAGGAGCTAGCGGCCCGCTACTGGGTTCCGTAGGGAACATAAGGTCTGCCGGTTTGGTTGCACCCGTCAACGATTGTCGGACGGGTTGCTGGGGGTGACGCGGTGAGCAGGGTTTTCGCGGACCTGACCCCCTTGCA
This sequence comes from Nocardiaceae bacterium, assembly GCA_021372355.1. Lineage (GTDB taxonomy): Bacteria > Actinomycetota > Actinomycetes > Mycobacteriales > Mycobacteriaceae > Smaragdicoccus. The sequence continues at coordinate 2,512 of JAJFUQ010000131.1, forward strand.
GAATCACCACTACCGACGCCTGTGGTCCGCCGGAGTCATCACGACCATCGGCGCGCAGCTCACGATCGTCGCCGTCCCGGTCCAGATCTACAACATCACGCACAACTCGGCATATGTCGGCCTCGCCGGCATCTTCGGTCTGGTGCCTCTCATCGCCTTCGGTTTGTGGGGCGGTGCACTTGCGGACGCGCTCGACCGCCGCAAGCTGATGCTCGTCACCACGACCGGACTCGTGGTGACCTCGATTCTGTTCTGGCTCCAGGCTGCGCTCGGCGTCGGGAACGTGTGGTTGTTGCTGACTCTGTTCGCAGTTCAGCAGGCATTCTTCGCGGTCAACCAACCGACGCGGGGCGCGATCATTCCGCGACTGCTCCCCGCCGAACAGCTGCCGGCCGCCAACTCGCTGAACTTCACGGTCATGAACGTTGGTGCGATCGCCGGTCCGCTGTTGGCGGGCGTGATGATCCCGGTCGTCGGACTGCAGACTCTCTACCTCGTCGATGCGATCGCCCTACTCGTGACCTTGTGGGCGACCGTTCTGTTGCCCCCGATTCCGCCGCTCGGTGAGGTTCAGCGCCCTGGCGTGCGCGCGGTTCTCGACGGGTTCCGCTACCTGACGACACAGCGAATTCTGCTGGCGTCCTTCGTCGTCGACATCATCGCGATGGTCGCGGGCATGCCACGCGCGTTGTTCCCACAGATCGCGAGCGAGACGTTCGGAGACAATGGCCTGGCCTTGGGCCTTTTGTTCGCGGGTATCGCGATCGGTGCCGTCATCGGCGGCGTCTTCTCGGGCTGGCTTCCGAGAGTCGAACGCCAAGGCCTGATGGTCATCGTGTCGATCGTGGTGTGGGGCCTGGCGATGACGGGCTTCGGCGTGGTGGTGGCCCTGTCGCACGGCGGCTTCTTGTGGCTCGAAGTCGCGTTGCTGGCTCTCGGTGGAGCTGCTGACATGTTTTCGGCGGCCATGCGATCGACGATGCTGCAGACGGTCGCCACCGACGAAATGCGCGGCCGCCTCCAAGGCGTGTTCCTCGTCGTCGTCGCGGGTGGACCACGCCTCGGCGACGCCGCGCACGGTGCGGCGGCAGTGATGGTCGGAACCGCCACCGCAGCCGCCGGGGGAGGCGTGCTGGTGATCATCGGAATGGTGGTCGCAGTGTTCGCGTTCCCGGCGTTCGTGCGGTACCGCGTGAACCGGGACGTCGTGGAGGTTGTCTGAGCCGGGGGCCAATGTCTCTCGAAGATTGCCTTGTACAAAACTGCAGTTTCGTACAAGGCTCCTTTTTTGAGAATGGTCACCCCGCGCCTCAGAGCTTCGGTAGATCCTTGCGATCCAGCCACTTCTCCCAGAAGCTTTTGAGCGAGTCTTTCGAATAGTTCGCCGCGAGCCGCTTGAAGTCGGCCGATGTCACCGTCGAATGCCGGTTCTTCTTCGTCCATTCGCGGACGAGTTCGAAGAACTTCTTGGAGCCGAGCTCCAGCCGCAAGGCGTGGAGCAGGATCGCCCCGCGCTTGTAGATGCGGTCGTCGAACATGTGCTTCGGGCCCGGGTCGCCGAGGACGATGTCCTGGGGGAGCCGCGCCAGCGATGCCCGCGCCGACTTCGCGAGAACGTCCGCGGTCGAGCCGCCCGACTCCTCCGACCACAACCACTCGGCGTAGCAGGCGAAACCCTCGTGGAGCCAGATGTCGGACCACTGTCGCGACGTGACGCTGTTGCCGAACCACTGGTGCGCGAGTTCGTGCGCGATCAGCCGTTCCCAGCCACGGCGTCCGTCGCAGTGATTCGCCCCGAAGACGGAGATGCCTTGGGCCTCGACCGGGATCTCGAGCTCGTCTTCGGTGACGACCACCGTGTAGCTGTCCAGCGGAAACGGCCCGAAGAGCTTGGTGAAGGTCTTCATCATCTTCGGCTGACGCGCGAAATCGTGGTCGAAGACCTTGCGCAGCCGCGGCGGAATGACGCCGTACATCGGGACGTCACCCTTGTCCATCTGGTGCCGCGTATACCGGCCGATCTGCACCGTTGCGAGGTAACTCGAGGTCGGTTCGTTCAGTTCGTACACCCAGGTGCGCTGACTCGCCTTCGTCCGCGTGCTCTTGAGCTTGCCGTTCGCGAGCGCGTAGTACGGGCTGTCAGTGGTGAGAGTGATCCGATATTTCGCTTTCGAACTCGGGTGGTCGTTGCACGGGAACCACGACGCGGCGCCGTTGGGTTGGCTCGCGACGATGACGCCTTCGGTCAGCTCATCCCAACCGACGGGGCCCCACGGCCCGTTGATCGGCTTGGGGGTGCCCGCGTAGTTGACCTGAACGTTCAGCGCTTCGCCGGTCGAGCGCTTGTTCTTGAGAACGATGCGCAACTTCCCCGCGCGGTGCACGAAGCGCTCCGGCCGTTTGTCGTTGACGATGACCTTCGAAACCGTGAGGTGCGTCGAAAGATCGAACGAGAACTTGTCCCGCGACTCGGTCGCATACCCCTCGATGAGTGCGGTACCCGCGATGCGATTCGACGACATCTTGTACTCGATGTCCAGGTCGTAGCGAGAGACCCGATAACCGCGGTTGCCGTTCTGCGGAAGGTACTTGTCGAGGGGAGCGTCTTCGGCCGACATCACGCCACCCACGGTGCGATCGGGTTGCCCTGCCAGCGCGTCGACGCCGGAACGGTGTCGCCACGGAGGACGAGCGAAGCCGGGCCGACGGTCGCGCCGGACTCGATGACCGATGCCGGAAGCACCACGCCGTGCGGTCCGAGAGTGGCACCTGCACGCAGGGTCACCGAGTCGACCGCCATGATTCGGTCGTGGAAGAGATGGGTCTGCACCACGCATCCGCGATCGACGTTCGAGCCGGCTTCCAGAGTCACGAGATCAGCTTCGGGCAGCCAGTAGCTTTCGCACCACACCCCGCGCCCGATCCGCGCGCCGAGCAGGCGAAGCCAGACGTTGAGGACGCCGGTTCCCGTTGCGGCATTCGCAAACCACACTGCCGCAACGGTTTCAACGAACGTGTCGGCGATCTCGTTGCGCCAGACGAAGGCACTCCACAGTGGACGCTCGGTCGGTTTGATGCGCCCCACGAGCAACCACTTCGCGATGACCGTGACGACTCCGGCGACGAGGCCCGCCGCGCCGAGAACGACGCCGCTGAGGAGTGCTGCCACCGCGATTCCCAGCGTCGTCGCGAGCGAGGCGAGCGCAGTCAGAACCGCGATTCCGATCGCATACGAGATCATCACCGGGATGATCCGCATCGTCTCGACGGCGCCGCGGATGGTCTTGAGCCACAGGGGCGGCGCGTACGTTCGCCGGTCGTGGCCTGCACCGGTCCTGCGGCGCAGGCGCACCGGCGGACTGCCGAGCCACGACGATCCAGCCTTCGCCTTCGACGGCGCGCTCGACAGGACGGCGACGAGTCCGTTCTTCGGGACTTTGCGACCTGGTGCCGCAATGCCTGAGTTGCCGAGGAAGGCGCGCTTTCCGATCTTCGCCTCGCCGACGTACATCCAGCCGCCGCCGAGTTCGTAGCTCGCGACCATCGTGTCGTCGGCGAGGAATGCGCCATCGCTGATGGTTGTGAACTTGGGGATCACCAGCGCGGTCGAGATCTCGGTGTTCTTGCCGACCCGCGCGCCGAGAAGACGCAGCCATACCGGGGTGAAGAGGCTCGAGTACAGCGGGAACAGGTACGTCCGTGCCAGATCCATGATTCGTTCGGTAGCCCAGATCTGCCAGCCGATGCGGCTGCGCACCGGATGGTGGCCGGCAGTGATTCCGTTCGACAACAGGCGAACGCAGATGATGATGAGAATCGCGAGCACGCCGAAACTGACCACCGCCGCGATCGGGGTGAACGGCACGAGTGCGGTCACCGCGTCCCACAGCGTCGGGGCGTCTCCGATGGCCCACGCGAGAACCCCGAGGCCGGCACCCAGCGCGATCATCGGCAGGGCCGAGATCATTACCGACATCAGCGCGAACGCCAGCACCCAACGACGGGCAAGCGGTGGTCGCTGGCCGGGCCACGTCACCGATTTCGTCTTGCCGTGCTTCACCGCGGGCGAGCCGGCCCAGTGCTGTCCGTCCGGAATCGCTCCGAGCACGGCGGACGCAGGTTCCACGACGACGCCGGTCCCGATGTCGGTGCCCGGCAGAAGCGTCGAACGCGATCCGATGACGGAGCCCGCACCGACCTTGATGCGACCGACGTGCAGGATGTCACCGTCGAGCCAGTAACCCGACAGGTCGACCTCGGGCTCGATCGCGCTGCCTTCACCGAGTTCGAGGAATCCGGTCACCGGAGGGAGAGTGTGGAGGTCGACCCCGCGGCCGATCTTCGCACCCAGAGCGCGCGCGAACACGGCCATCCACGGTGCCCCGGAGAGGTTCTCCGCACCGCTGGCTTCGATCAATCGCTGGGCCGCCCACAGTCGGAGATGAACACTTCCGCCGCGTTGGTAGTCACCCGGTTCGAGCCCGAGAAGCAGCGCTCGACTGCCGAGCACCGCGATGATCATGCGTCCCACCGGGGTCACGAAGACGGCGAACGCCAGCGCCGTCCACAGCCACGAGATCGACGGCAGCCAGGGCACCGGATGAATCGCTTCGGCCACTCCGCTGATTACGGCGAGCCAGGTGAGCCATTGCAGACCGGTCAGTGTCTGCAACGGAAGCAGTGCGAGCGCCTGAACCACGCGAGCCCGCGTCGGTGTCGGGGTGACGGTTCGCGGCTCTGCCGGTGCCGTCGGGCGCATGCCCTCGAGTCGTTCGGTGAGAGAACCGAGGCGCGGGTGGTCGTACAAGTCGGCGACGGCGACGTGTGGAAACCGGGCACGAAGCTTGGACACGAGTCGGGCGGCCGCGAGGGAGCCGCCACCCAGGTGGAAGAAGTCGTCGTCCAGTCCGAGTCCCGACGTGCCCAGAACGTCGTTCCACTGCTGGGCGATCCACGCCGGAGTACCGGTGAGTTCGGACGAGTCGTCGGCACTGCCCGGCGGTGGCCAGGGCAGCGCGGCGCGGTCGACCTTCCCGGACGTGCGGACGGGCAGTTCGTCGAGTACGACCAGTCGGGGAACGAGCGCTTGCGGAAGCAGTGTGGCAAGACCGGCGCGCGCGGCCTCGAGATCGAACGCTTCGTCGGCCGCGAGATAACCGACGAGCACTGGTGCTCCGGCCGGAGTCGTGCGAACGGTCGCCGCAGCGGCGTGCACGCCCGGAAGCGAACGCAGCGCGGCGTCGATCTCGCCGAGTTCGACGCGGCGGCCGCCGATTTTCACCTGATCGTCCACGCGGCCCACGAAGGAAAGCCCGTCGTCGGTCAGACGGACCATGTCGCCGCTGCGGTATGCGCGTGCCCAGCCGAGTTTCGGTGCGGGAGCGTACTTCTCGGCGTCCTTCTCGGGATCGAGATAGCGGGCCAGGCCGATACCGCCGATGACGAGCTCGCCCGGTTCTCCCGGCGCCACAGGTGCGCCGCTCTCGTCGACGACCGCGAGGTCCCAGCCGTCGAGCGGATAACCGATCGACACGGGTCCGGCGCCGGTCATGCGGGTACCGCACGCGACGACGGTCGTTTCCGTCGGGCCGTAGGTGTTCCACACTTCGCGACCATCGCTGCACAATCGTGCCGCGAGTTCCGGAGGGCACGCTTCGCCGCCGAAGATCAGAAGTCGAACTGAATCCAGTGCCTCCTCCGGCCACAGTGCGGCCAGGGTCGGCACGGTCGAGATGATGGTGACCGAGTGCGCAACGAGCCACGGCCCCAGGTCCGTTCCGCTGCGCACAAGCGCGCGGGGAGCCGGCACGAGGCAGGCGCCGTGGCGCCACGCGAGCCACATTTCCTCGCACGAGGCGTCGAACCCCACGGACAGGCCGGCGAGCACGCGGTCGCCGGGCCCGATCGGTTCGTCCTGGAGGAACATCCGGGCTTCGGCGTCGACGAAGGCGGCGGCGTTGCGGTGCGTCACCGCGACACCCTTCGGCCGGCCGGTCGAACCGGAGGTGAAGATGACCCACGCGTCGAAATCCGGCGTGGGCGGACGGGTCCGTCCGTAGCGCCGTGGCCGTGACGTGCTGATGCCCTTGGCCGTGATGATCGCTCGGCACTCGGCTTCTTCGAAGATCATCTCAGCGCGCTCGATCGGGTCATCGGCGTCGACCGGAACGTATGAACCACCTGCGGCGAGAACGCAGAGAATCGACAGGTAGAGCGCGTTCCGGCCGGATGGCATCCGGATGCCGACACGATCGCCGGCGCGGACGCCCTTGCGGTCGAGCCAGCGAACGCCGTCCTCGATGTGCTCGATCATCTCGCGATAGGTGAGCGTCTGTTCGCCGTCGTCGAGTGCCGGCGCGTCGGGGTAGATCGTCGCCGTCGTGTGGAGGATGTCGATCAGCGTGCGGGCTGCGGGCGCGCGGTGGGACCGCAGGAGTTCGCTCGGCACGACGAGCGTTGAGGCTTCGGCCACCTCAGGTGTGACGGGCATGAATGTGGTTATCCCACGCTCTCGGGAGTGTCTCGGGGAGGCCGGGGCCGGGGTGTTGGTCACAGTGACCGGAGGTGCACAAGTGGTGAAAATTCACTTTCAGTGACCTTTGACGGTCAGGTTGTCGGCGGTAATTCCTGCGGGCGGAAGTAGCCGCCTTCGTGGTACAGCAGCGGTGCTGGCGCCGGGTCGTCCATGTCCTGGTGAACACGCAAAACCAGGCCGACGACGAGCGTGTGATCGCCGATCGGGATCAGCTTCTGGATCTTGACGCGCAGCCACAGCGGCGTGCCGTGCAGTACCGGCTCTTCGGTCGGCAGGGCGCGCCACAGACTCGGATCGCTGAATCGCTCCTCAGCGGAGCGGGCGAATCGCTCGGCGAGGTGGCGTTGATGCTCGCCGAGGAAATGGATCACGACGGTCTCGGCCTGGTAGATCGCGTCGATGCACGAAGAGACGTGTGAGATGTTGAACGAGATCAGGGGAGGGGTGAGCGAGATCGATGCGAACGACGTCGCGGTGAACCCCATCGGACCCGTGTCGGTCTGCATCGTCACGATCGTGACGCCCGCCGGGTAGCGGCGCATGGCGGATCGATACTGGTCAGGACCTATCCCGACCTGATTCGTCTCCACGAAACCGTCCACGAACTCGACTCTAGCCGAGCTAGGGCATGTACTCCGGCCAGCCGCCGGGCGGCCCGAGCATCTCCGTCAGACGCATCGTGATGACCACGGGATGAAGCGCCGTCGACTGATCGGCGAGAGACAGCACCGTGTACTCGTCGTCGATCCGGCCGACCAGGTCGTCATGGTTTGAAAAAGGCCGTGCATCAGCCAGTTTCGCGGCCATTGTCACGTGGTTGCAGCATTCGTAGAGGGCGTGGATCGCCTTGGATCGCGGCATCGCGTTGAACTGGTCGAGTCCGATCGATCGATGGAGAAGCACGGTGCCCCCTAGTTTCTCGCCTAGGTTCACACTGTTGTCGGCTGCGATGTGATTGCCAAGACCCACGAACGCAGTGTTTCGCAGGTTTTACATAGGCAGACCTCGTGAGCGATTAAATGCAGAGACGATTCAGTCGGCTGCGACGGAGAACCGGGATCACATAACCTGGCGAAGTGCTCACAGAATTGCTGAGTCTGCCGGGCGGCACATTTCGGATGGGGTCACAGGACTTCTACCCCGAAGAGGCGCCGATTCGCGATGCTCAGGTAGGGCCGTTTTCGATCGAACGTCATCCGGTCACCAACGCGCAGTTCGCAGAGTTCGTCGCCGACACGGGCTACGTCACTGTTGCGGAACGGCCGATGGACCCGGTGCTGTATCCGGGGGTGGCCCCCGACGATCTCGCACCCGGCGCGCTCGTGTTCCGGCCGACCTCGGGGCCGGTGAATCTAGATAACTGGCAGCAGTGGTGGACGTGGGTCCCGGGGGCGTGCTGGAAGCACCCGTTCGGGCCTGACTCATCGGTGTCCGGGCGGCCGACGCACCCGGTCGTGCAGGTTTCCTACGCCGATGCCGTGGCCTACGCGCAGTGGGCCGAGCGCCGACTACCGACCGAGGCCGAATGGGAGTACGCCGCCCGCGCGGGCACGTCGACGACATACGCGTGGGGCAACGAGGTCCGGCCGAACGGGCAGCTGATGGCGAACACGTGGCAGGGCAGGTTTCCCTATGCCAATGACGGGGCCCTGGGCTGGGTTGGAACCTCGCCGGTGGGCACCTTCCCGGCGAACGGGTTCGGATTGCTCGACATGATCGGAAACGTCTGGGAGTGGACCAGCACACGATTTTCGCCGCGGTATCAGCCGATCGAAGTGACCTCGACCTGCTGCCCACCGGCCGATCTCGCTGACCCGACGATCAATCAAGTGCTGAAGGGTGGTTCGCACCTATGTGCACCCGAATACTGTCACCGATACCGACCGGCTGCGCGCTCACCGCAATCCGTCGATAGTGCGACAACCCATATCGGGTTTCGGTGCGTTCGTTAACCGGTTTCGGTCCTCTTGCCCAAACTGTGCGGCAGTGAACGAAGGCTGCCGTACAACCCGCGCAGGGCATAGCCCGCGGTCACAAACGCGAGAATGATCAAAACGATGAACATCGTCAGCCAGTTGGTTCGGTTGTGGTCGACATCCCACCAGATGATCGCGAACAAAACAGTGCAGATAAACAAGACGATGTCCCGCCAGTTGCCTTGGTAGGTGACCGCTGACGCCAGCAGTGAGTGACTGCGGTCGGCGGCTTTGACCATATCGTCGATATGCATGGTGACGACGCGCTGAACCTCGGCGCGCGTGGCTTCCTGCTCTGGCGGTATTCGGCTGAGCAGGTCCATTTCCTTGATCAATATTCCGTGTATGTCAGGTGCCCGAAACTTACCGGCGGCGGCGCCGAGCAACGCCCCGCCGAACAGGGGAACCGAGCCCAACACAATGGCACTGAGACCGGGCATCTGCATTCCTTCCGGAAAAGCTCATCGGCGTTCGATCACATTCGTGTCCTGCAATTCAATTCCGGACCAATTGATTACACAAGACCGCAGGCTCGCCGCCGATCGAATACTCGCGTTTAAATCGGTCCATTCAGGCCCAACTTGCACTCCGCTTTCAGCTTCAAAGCCGGGAGCCGAATTGCCGTGCCGAAGGTCCCTAGACACCCATCCGGGCTTAGGAGTAGAGGTTGTGACAGGGCCACAACGGATTCCATTGATTTGGTTTGGGAATTAACTGATGGCCGCCATAGAGGAGAGATCAGTGAATGCCCGAGACCACGTTCAAAGAACAGTACTTCCAATTCCAGATCAGCCACACGTTGGCCTGACAACCTACGACGCAAAAGATCCGGACACGAAGTATCCGCCGATCAAGGAACTGCGACCCCCATCGGGCGCGCCTAATGTCTTGGTCGTCCTGCTCGACGACGTGGGTTTCGGAGCGAGCAGCGCTTTCGGCGGACCGTGTCAAACGCCGACCTTCGAGCGGCTCGCTGCCGGCGGTTTGAAGTACACCCGCTTCCACACGACCGCGCTGTGTTCACCAACCCGTCAAGCTCTGCTGACCGGTCGCAACCATCACTCGGCGGGCATGGGAAACGTCACCGAATTGGCGACCTCGGCACCCGGAAACTGCTCGTTCCTGCCCAACACGATTTCGCCGATCGCGCGGACGCTGAAACTGAACGGCTATTCGACGGCGCAGTTCGGCAAGTGCCATGAGGTGCCGGTCTGGCAGACCAGCCCCATGGGCCCATTCGATTCCTGGCCCACCGGCGGCGGCGGCTTCGAGTACTTCTACGGATTCCTGGGCGGCGAGACCAACCAGTACTACCCCGCCATCTATGACGGCACGACGCCGATCGAACCAGAAGGGACGCCGGAGGACGGCTATCACTTCACCGATGACATGACGACCAAGGCGATAAAGTGGGTCCGCCAGCAGAAGTCACTGATGCCCGACAAGCCATTCTTCGTCTACTACGCTCCGGGCGCCACGCACGCGCCGCATCAGGTCCCGAAGGAATGGGCTGACAAGTACAAGGGTGAATTCGACAAAGGCTGGGACAAGGTTCGCGAGGAGACGATCGCCCGTCAGAAGGATCTCGGCGTCGTCCCGCAGGACTGTGTGTTGACCGAGCGCCATGACGGAATTCCGGCGTGGGATGAGATGCCTGCCGAGCTGAAGCCGGCGCTCATCCGGCAGATGGAGATCTACGCGGGCTTCCTCGAACACACCGATCATCACATCGGGCGACTGATCAACGCGCTCGACGACCTGGAGATCCTCGGGGACACGCTGGTCTACGTGATCATCGGCGACAACGGCGCCTCGGCCGAGGGGTCCCTGCAGGGCACGTTCAACGAGATGCTGACGCTCAGCGGTTTCGGCCACCTGGAGACAGCCGAGTTCATGACCGAGCGCCTCGACAAGTTCGGCGGGGTGGAGGCGTACAACCACTACGCGGTGGGTTGGGCACATGCGATGGACGCGCCCTACCAGTGGACCAAGCAGGTGGCATCGCACTTCGGCGGTACGCGCAATGGCGTGGTTGTGCACTGGCCCAACGGGATCCAGGACAAGGGTGGCATCCGAAATCAGTTCCACCACGTGATCGACGTCGCGCCGACGCTCCTCGACGTGGCGGGTATCCCCGAGCCGGTGTTCGTCAATGGCGTACAGCAGAAGCCGATCGAGGGCGTCAGCATGGCGTATTCGTTTGACGCGGCCGACGCGCCCGACCGTCATGAAACGCAGTACTTCGAGATGTTCGGAAATCGCGGTATCTACCACAAGGGCTGGACCGCGCTGACCAGGCACCGTACCCCCTGGAAGTCGGGTGCGGAGGTGCTGCCGGCGTTCGACGACGATGTGTGGGAGCTGTACGACACGACAACGGACTGGAGCCAGTCCCACGATCTCGCCAAGGAAAATCCCCAGAAGCTGCATGACCTGCAGCGCCTGCGGCTGATCGAGGCGGTCAAGTACAACGTGGTTCCGTTGGACGACCGATTCACCGAGCGGGCCAATCCAGACATCGCCGGACGCCCGCAGCTGGTGAAGGGCAACCGGCAGCTGTTGTTCGGCGGCATGGGTCGGCTGACCGAGAACACGATCGTCAACTACAAGAACAAGTCGCACGCGGTGACCGCCGAGATCGTGGTCCCCGAATCTGGCGCGCAAGGCGTGATCGTCGCCGCGGGCGGCATCTCGGGCGGTTGGAGCATGTACGCAAAGGACGGAAAGCCCAAGTACTGCTACAACTTCTACGGCATCACGTACTACAACGTGGAAGGCGACCGGGAGATCCCGCCTGGAAAGCACCAGCTGCGGATGGAGTTCGACTACGACGGCGGAGGCATCGCAAAGGGCGGAACAGTCACGTTCTACCTCGATGGCGAGAAGTCCGGGCAAGGTCGCGTGGACCAGACGGAACCATTCGTCTTTTCCGCGGACGAGACGTTCGACGTCGGTGATGAATTCGGGTCGCCGGTCACCTCCGACTATCCGACACCGAAGAAGTTCAACGGTGAGGTCAATTGGGTCCAGATCGACATCGACAAGGATGCCGAAGACCAGGATCACTTCATCTCAGCGGAGGAACGCCTGCGCGTCGTGATGGCGCTGCAGTAGAGGCGTGACCGGCGACCACCAGCAGGTGGTCGCCGGTCTTCCCTTTGCTAGCCGATCGCTCAACTCCACAGCCCGATTGCGGATAGCCTTTTTTGATCTTGGCTTTTCGGCCACGCAATTTGGCGAGTCCGCAAAATACGCGTGGCGTCCTACGTCGACGGCGACGGAGACACCGTGAGTTCAACGGCTACCGTGACACCCCTCGGGCAGTGGTGTGCGCGCGTATCCGGGGTCCTCACCCGCTGGCCGAAGGCCGCGATCATGACCTGGCTGGCGATCGCGGCGATCACGAATATCGCGTGGCCTCAGCTGGGATCCATCATCGAACAACAGGCTCCGCCCTCGTTGCCGCCGGATGCGCACTCAGTGCAGTTGTTCGCCACCATGGCCCATGCCTTCGACGAGCAGGGCGCGCAGAATTCCGCGGTCATCGTCATCGACGGGCCAGACACGAACTCGACGAAAAGGCAGCAACTCCATAGCGCTCTCGCGTTAAAACTCGCGGCCGCCAAACCGGACGTACTGTCCGTCTCGGATCCGCTGGCGGACGAGCGAACTCGCTCTGCCGCAATCAGCAAGGACGGTCGGGTATCGCTGCTGACCGTTCGGCTCCGGGGCGATCCCGGGTCGCCGGCAACCGCCGAAAGCGTCGCCACCGTACGTGAGATCACCGCGGAGACTCTCGGCGGTTCTGGTCTCAAGGGTTACGTGAGCGGACCGCCGGGATCGGTCGCCGACACGTTCGTGACCACGACCAACGCACTGGCGAAGATCACGGCGGCAACCGGAGTGCTGATTGCGGTCATTCTCCTGGTCGTTTATCGATCAGTGGTGACGGCGCTGATCCCGCTCGTGTCGCTCGGCCTGGGGATCGGGACTGCTCGGGGTGTCGTTTCCGGGCTCGGCATTCTCGGCATGCCGGTGTCGGCGAACGCGGAAGCGCTGATGACCGTCGTCGTCATCGCGGTGGGCATCGACTACTCGGTGTTCCTCATCAGTCGTTTTCACGAACGCGTTCGCGAGGGCTCCTCGCCAGAGGACGGAATCGTTTCGGCTTCGGCGGCGATCGGTCCGGTCATCCTGGCGTCGGCGGCAACGGTCATCGCCGCGTCCGTCGCGATCGCATTCGCCAAGCTCAAGCCGCTGGCGTCGATGGGCCCGATGCTCGCGGTCGGGGTAGCGACGGGCTGCGTCTGCGCGTTGACTCTCACGCCGGCCGTCCTGACCGTGGCCGCTCGCAAAGGCTACGGACTACCGAAACCGGAGCGAGCCCAGGCGTACTGGGAACGCGTGGGGCGGGCGGTCGTCCGCAGGCCGGTCCGAATGCTCGGCGCGGCGCTGGCGTTGCTGGGCGTGCTGGCCGGGCTGAGCGCACTGATGAACCCGGGCTATGACGACCGCTCGGCGCTCCCGTCGACCGTCGAAAGTAACCAGGGGTTCGCGTTGGTCGCACGAAACTTCGCCCCGAATGTGCTCTATCCACAGTTCTTGCTCATCCAGACCGACAAGGACGTCCGAACGCCGGAGGGCCTCGCCGATCTCGAACAGCTTGCCGGGAGGGTCGCGCAACTACCCGGTGTCTCCGCTGTTCGCGGAATAACTCGTCCGGACGGCCACAAGCTGACGGAAGCCACGATTGCGTGGCAGATGGGCAAACTGGGCGACCAGGTCGCGGACTCGAGCGCGGCGGTGACGAAGTACAAGCCACAGCTGGACAACCTGACCACAGCCGCAAAGCTCATCCAAGACGAATTCTCGGGGACGTCCTTGCCGGATTTCGATCGTCTGGTGGCCACGATGCCGGCGATGCTTTCGGCATCTGATCAGGCAATGGCGTTGCTCGACCGCTACCAGCCGCTCATCCAACAGCTGGCGAAGTCCCAGGCGTTGCTCGACCAGGCTGATTTCGCGATGGCGCACATGGACGAGTGGGCGCACACCGCACAGGAGGTGGCGCACACGCTGCGGCCGATCATCGAGGGGCTCGAGCACTTTCCGTGGTGCGCGGTGACGCCGGATTGCGCGAAGTTACTCCCGCAGTTGAAGCAACTGCAGACCCTGTCCGACGGCGAGGTCTTCGCCGAGCTCGTGGCGCTTCGCGACGCGATGCAACAGGCCACCGGGGGCCAGCCCATCTCTCAGTCGATTCAGGAAATGACCTCACTGTTCGACCAGATGGCGGCCATCGTCGGCGGGACGGACCTCGCGTCGATCACTTCCGCCGCCGGCAAATTCGTCGACCTGTACCCGCAGCTCAAGGCGATGGGCCTGACCGACTTTCCAGAGATGTCGCGGATGGTCAACGAGCTCACCGGGCAGTCGAGCGGCATGTTCGATGCCTTGGGACAAATGGCCGACTACCTGCATAAAGTGTCACGCGAAGCAGCCTCGCCGGCCGCTTCGGGATTCTTCATGGACAACACGATCCTGCAGAATCCGGACTTCAAGACCGCGGCCAAGATGTTCATTTCGCCGGACGGACGAACGGTCCGCTACCTCGTGGAATCGACCGAGGACCACTACTGCGCCGAGTCGCGGGCCTTGGTCGATCGGATCGACGAGACGGCCGCGGGTGCACTGCCGAACACCTCGTTACAGGGTGCGACGGTGGGTCTTGCGGGCTTCCCGGCCGTCGTGACGGACCTCCAGCACTATTTCAGCCGCGACCTGCGGACGGTCGTCATTGCGACGCTGATCGTCGTCTTCCTGATCCTCGCCCTGCTGTTGCGCGCCGTCGTGGCACCGATCTATCTGCTGATCACCGTCGGGCTGACGTATCTGTCGGCGCTCGGTGCCGGGGTGCTGGTGTTCCAGGTGATTCTCGGCGATCACGTGTTCTGGTGGGTGCCCATGATCACGTTCATTCTGTTGGTCGCGGTCGGTGCGGACTACAACCTGCTGTTGATGGCCCGGCTACGCGAAGAGACCGGTGAGTCCTATCGCGAGGGAGTCGTCCGCACGGTCGCGAACACCGGTTCAGTGATCACCTCGGCGGGAATGATCTTCGCGGCCAGCATGTTCGGTCTCATCGCCGGTGGCCTCGGGTTCATGACGCAGATGGGATTCGTCATCGGCTTCGGCATCCTGCTGGACACCTTCCTCGTCCGGACGGTCGTCGTACCCGCGATCGCGACGATCCTCGGGCGATACAGCTGGTGGCCGTCTACGGTCCATCGCCGGGAGCGAGCGCATCGGCGATGACCCGCCGCGCCTCGTCCTGCACCTGCGCAAGATGCGCGGGCCCGCGAAGCGACTCGGCGTAGAGCTTGTAGACGTCTTCGGTTCCGGACGGTCTGGCGGCGAACCACGCGAAGTCGGTCTGAACCTTGAGCCCGCCGATCGCCGCTCCGTTGCCGGGTGCGTGCGACAGCTTGCCGGTGATGGGGTCGCCGGCCAGTACGGTTGCCGTGACCGCCTCGGGCGAGAGCTTGGCGAGCGCTGCCTTCTGCGCCGGCGACGCGGCTGCGTCGATTCGCTCGTAGGCGGCAGCTCCGAATTCGGCCGTGAGTTCGGCATAGCGCTGCGACGGCGTCTTGCCGGTGACGGCGAGGATCTCCGCCGCGAGCAGACACAGAATCAGCCCGTCCTTGTCGGTCGACCAGACGGTGCCGTCCTTGCGGAGGAACGAAGCGCCCGCGGACTCCTCGCCACCGAACGCCACGGTTCCGTCGATGAGCCCGGGGATGAACCACTTGAATCCGACCGGGACTTCGAGCAGTGGGCGGCCCAGGGCAGCTGCGACGCGGTCGATGATCATCGACGACACGAGCGTCTTGCCGACGGCGGCCTCAGCGGGCCAGTTCGGGCGGTGCGAGAAGAGGTAGTCGATCGCGACCGCGAGAAAGTGATTCGGGTTCATCAGACCGGCGTCGGGCGTCACGATCCCGTGGCGGTCGGCGTCGGCGTCGTTTCCGGTCAGAATGTCGAAGTCGTTTCGGCGCGCGACCAGAGACGCCATCGCGGACGGGGAGGACGGGTCCATGCGGATCTTCTCGTCCCAGTCAAGCGTCATGAATCGCCAGGTCGGGTCGACCTCGGGATTGACGACCGTCAGATTGAGTCCGTAGGTCTCGGCGATGAGCTCCCAGTACTCGACGGATGCGCCACCGAGAGGGTCGGCACCGATCCGGATGCCGGATTTCCGGATGGCCTCGAGGTCGATGACCGACCCGAGATCGTGCACATAGGCCGCGCGGAAGTTGTAGGGCTCCAACGGTTCCCCGGCAGCTCGACGGACATCGGCGCAGCCCGCGGCGATCAGCTCGTTCGCGCGATTCGCGATCCAGCTCGTGGCATCGGTATCGGCGGGACCGCCGTGCGGCGGGTTGTACTTGAATCCGCCGTCGCGTGGCGGGTTGTGGCTCGGCGTCACGACGATGCCGTCCGCCCGACCGGGGTCGGTGTCCTCGCGCCCCTGGTTGAACGCGAGAATCGCGTGGCTTACCGCTGGCGTGGGCACCCAGGAATCGCGCGAGTCCGGGCGCACGTCGATACCGTTGCCGAGCAGCACCTCGATGGCGGTGTTCTCTGCTGGTTTGGACAGGCCGTGCGTATCCCGGCCGATGAACACGGGTCCGGCAATCCCTTGCGCCACTCGATAATCGACGATCGCCTGAGTCGTCGCGAGGATGTGGTCCTCGTTGAAACTCGTCGACAACGACGAACCGCGATGGCCGCTCGTACCAAAGACGACGCGTTGTTCTGGAATCGACACGTCCGGCTTGAGGGCGTAGTACGCGACGACGAGTTCGTCGATGTCGATGAGATCGGATTCGGCGGCGGGTTGTCCTGCACGGCTCACAACGTCAGAGTGCCCCATTACCGACGTCGGTAACGGGGCACTCGTGAAAGTCAGTCTGGCTTAGTGCGAGTGATCGCCTTCAGTCTTGAAGCGCTCGAACGACTCGGTGATGATCTTCTCCGCCACTTCGCGGCCGACCCACTCCGAGCCCTTGACGAACTTGCCGGGCTAGAGGTCCTTGTAGCGCTCGAAGAAGTGCTTGATCTCTTCCAGCGTCTGAGACGGAACGTCGTCGATCTCCTGGATGTGGTCCCAACGCTCGTCGCCGGTCGGGACCGCGAGGACCTTGTCGTCGCCACCCTTCTCGTCGACCATGCGGTAGACGCCGACGGGACGAACCTCGATGATCACGCCCGGGAAGACCGGCTCGGGCAGAAGGACGAGCACGTCGAGCGGGTCGCCGTCTTCACCGAGGGTGTCATCGATGTAGCCGTAGTCGGCCGGGTAGACCATCGAGGTGTAGAGGAAGCGGTCGAGGCGGATGCGCCCCGTCTTGTGGTCGACCTCGTACTTGTTGCGCTGACCCTTGGGGATCTCGATGGTCGCGTCGAATTCCACCTGCTCGTCCTCACTTCTATTCGCCTGTTGCTCCCTGGGGAGGGTTACAGGAAGACTACTGCCTCCGCAGTTAGGGTGGCACGGGCGGTATCTGTGCTCAGGCAGAATGCCTATTACTCCAATACATCTGATGTGGAGCTCCTTTGTTTGGATTGGCAAGATTCGGTGGCCGGAAGTTCCGGACGCTGATGGCCGTGGCCGCCGTTATCGCGGTTGTCGTCTCGCTCGTCGTCCTCGTGCGCGCGAGCGGTCCGACGGGCGCCAATGCCACTTCGGTTGCGCCGGCGCCGCCGCTGGTCAGCTTGAATCCCGAGATTAAGGACTTGCCATCCGGTGCGCCGATTCCGAATCCCGTTGCGCTGCAGCGGGCTTTGGGGGAACTTGTGACCGCGAGCGGACTCGGCAACTTCACCGGCGAGATTTCCGACGCGGAAACCGGCAGAGTCCTGTGGAGTTCCGAACCGAACAAGGCGACCGTCCCGGCGTCTACTGCGAAGCTGCTGACGACCGCCGCGGCGTTGCTGACCCTGCCGATCGATCACCGACTCACGACGCGGATCGTGGCTGGCACGCGTCCTGGCGAGATCGTTCTCGTTGCCGGCGGTGACCCGACGCTGAGTGCGGCGCCGGCCGGAACGCCGAGCTTTTACCCGGGAGCGGCGCGAATCGACGACCTCGTAGCGCAGATCAAGAAGAGCGGCGTGAAGTTCACGTCGCTCACGCTCGACACGAGTGCCTTCACCGGGCCGGCGATGGCGCAGGGGTGGCACGCGGAGGACATTCCGGGTGGGTTCATCGCCCCGCTCGCGCCCGTGATGATCGACGGTTCCCGCCTGGCGAACGACGAGAATGCGCCGCGTTCGGACACCCCGGCGATCGACGTGGCACAGGCGATCGCCAAACGGCTCGGGATCGACACCGCAGACGTCAAGCCGGGCAAGGCGCCAGCGAACGCACGCGAACTCGCGAAGGTTCAGTCGGCGACGCTGGGCGAGCGGATGACGCAGATGATGGCCCACTCGGACAACATCCTGGCCGAGACGATCGGTCGGGAACTGGTCATCGAGCGGGGTGGCGACCCCTCTTTCCGTGGAGTGGTATCCGCGGTCACGGACGTACTCACCGAGGCCGGTTTCGACATGACCGGGGTGTCGATTCACGACGCGAGCGGGCTGTCCGACGACGACCGGATTCCGGCCCGAGTGCTGGACAAGATCATGGTCGCCGCGGCTGGCAACGGTCGGCCGACGCTGCGCCCGATGCTCGACTTCCTGCCGGTCGCGGGAGCGAACGGCACGCTCGAAGATCGTTTCGACGCCGGAGATCGAGCCGGCGCCGGATGGGTACGTGCGAAAACAGGTACGTTGGCGGAAGCGAGTTCTCTCGCCGGATTTGTCGTCACGGTCAACTCACGGGTGCTGACATTCGCCCTGATGTCGAACGGCACGGCACCCGGTGTCAGCCGGCCGGCGCTCGACGCGATCGCGGCCGCGCTGAGAGCTTGCGTCTGTCGATGATCGGGGGGACCAGTGACCGGTGCGGAGCCTGCACACTCGGATAGCGGGACCGAAACCCGCAAGCCGGGCGGCTTGGCGGGCGCGGTCGACTGGGATCTCGCGGCCCGGACCGGGGCTCGCTTGGCCCCGCGGGGCCCTCAGGTGAGTCGCGAGCGTGCGGAAGCTGTTGTCGCGGACCTCGAGGAGATCTCCAAGGCTGCCGAGCTGCCCGTTCGCGAGGTCACCGGCCTCGCGGAGGGCCTCCCGATTCCCCGCGCGCAGATCGTCGATCGCAGCGCGTGGGTTCGTGCCGCTGCTTCCTCGATGGCGAACATCGCCGAAGGTGACGCCGATACGGACCGCAAGCCCCCGCTGGGTGCCAAGACCGCCGGATTGCAGGCGGGCGCTGTGCTCGCGTTTCTGTCGTCGGCGATCTTGGGCCAGTACGACCCGTTCACGGGGGAGGACGGCACGCTGCTGCTGGTCGCCCCGAACATGGTCATGGTCGAGCGGATGCTCAAGGTCGACCCCGCGGACTTCCGGCTCTGGGTGTGCCTGCACGAGGTGACGCACCGCATCCAGTTCGCCGCCGCCCCGTGGATTCGTGACTACATGCGCGAGCAGGTCGCGATTCTGTCCGCGGTCGGTTCGGAACCGTTGACCGACGTCGTCGCCCGCTTGGCGGCCGAGCTGCGCGAGCGCCGACAGGGCACCGCCGATTCGGACTCACCCGGCGGCGTGATCGGTCTTCTCCGGGCGACGCAGGCACCCCCGCAGCGCGATGCCCTCGACCGCCTGCTGGCTCTCGGCACTTTGCTCGAAGGTCACGCGGACCACGTCATGGACGCGGTGGGTCCGGCGGTCGTGCCGTCCGTCAAGGAAATCCGGGCGAAGTTCGACAACCGCCGGCGTCGGCGAATGAACCCGATCCACCGCTTGATTCGGGCGCTGCTCGGCATGGACGCAAAGATGCAGCAGTACGTCCGCGGCAAGAAGTTCGTCGACGCGGTGGTCGAAGAAGTCGGAATGGAACGGTTCAACACGGTGTGGACCAGCCCGGAGACTCTGCCCTTGGCGAGTGAGATCGGACACCCCGAGGCATGGATCAAGCGCGTTCTCGCCTGAGCCGATTGCCCGAGACCCGGGCGATTCTGGCGGTTCGGCAGGCCGTCCGTTCGTGGCTGTCGACGTACGCGCCACACGGCGCGGTGTCGGTGGCGGTCTCGGGTGGGGCCGATTCGCTCGCACTCCTGGCTGGAGCGGTTGCGGAGGCGCCGGTCGTCCGGGCGCTCATCGTCGATCACCAACTGCAAACGGGGTCCGACGAGGTTGCGCGGCTGGCGGCGAACGCCGCACGTGAACTCGGCGCGACGCCGCAGATCCTGTCCGTCGAGGTCGGCCGGGATGGTGGCCTCGAAGCTGCCGCCCGGGACGCGCGGTACGCCGCGCTCGAGTCTGCCCGCGACGGTTCACCGGTTCTCCTGGGACACACGCTCGACGATCAGGCGGAGACGGTCCTGCTGGGTCTCGCGCGCGGCTCTGGACCTCGATCCATTTGGGGCATGCGGGAATTCGATGATCCGTGGGGGCGTCCACTGCTCGGGATCAGGCGCGAGACGACCCGTGCGGCGTGCCGTGACCTCGGGCTCGAGCCGCACGTCGATCCGCACAATTTCTCGCCGGAGTTCACCCGCGTTCGAATCCGGCAGGATGTCCTGCCCGTGCTCGAGGACGTGCTCGGCGGGGGAGTTGCGGAGGCGCTCGCTCGGACCGCGGATCAGCTTCGCGATGACGGATACGTGCTCGACGACCTCGCCGCGGTCCTGCATCGCGAAGCGAAGCGTCCGGCCGGGCTCGATGTGGCGACACTTCGCCCACAACCGGCCGCGCTGCGCCGGCGGGTGATCCGGTCATGGCTGCTCGACAGCGGTGCGCGAGCCGTCAATGACGTTCAGGTTCGGGCGGTCGACCGGCTCATCACCGACTGGCGCGGACAAGGTGGGGTCGCGGTTCCCGGGGCGAGCGGAGCGACGGGGGGCCAAAACGGTGGACCCACCGGCGCGAGGTTGGTTGCAACCCGTAAACGTGGCACTCTGACACTCGGTTCTGATCAGCCATGACGAAGGAGTCGAAGCGCGTGTACGACGGTGACATCGCCGAGGTTCTGCTAACCGAAGAGACGATCCAGGCTCGGATCAAGGAACTCGCGGCGAACGTCGGCAAGCGCTACACGGAACGTGCAATCGACGACGACCTGATTCTGGTGTGCGTCCTCAAGGGCGCGGTCTACTTCACGACCGACCTGTCGCGCGCGATTCCGATCCCGACGCAGATGGAATTCATGGCGGTCAGTTCGTACGGCTCCGGCACGACGTCGTCGGGTGTCGTCCGAATCCTCAAAGACCTCGACCGCGACATCGCTGGTCGGCATGTGCTCATCGTCGAAGACATCATCGACTCCGGTCTGACGCTGTCGTGGCTCGTCCGCAACCTCAAGGGTCGCCAGCCGGCGTCGCTCGAGGTGGTCACCCTTTTCCGTAAGCCCGAGGCGGTCCGCGCCGTCCAGGTTGCCGAGGTCGGATTCGAGCTTCCGAACGAGTTCGTCGTCGGTTACGGACTCGACTACAACGAGCGGTATCGCGACCTGCCGTACATCGGTCTGCTGAAGCCCGAGATCTACAAGTAGCCTTGCGAGCGGGCGGCGGTTCACCTGAAACCGCCGCAATGCTAGGAGGGTTGCGTTGACCAGCTCGGCCCCAGTGCGGACCGCGATCGACATCGCCGGTGCAGTCCGCTCGGCAGCGATCGATCCCGTGGCGCCGACGCGCGCCGCACTCGCACGCATCGCGCAGTCCGACGGCGAGCTCAATGCTTTCACGTGGGTGGATGACGAGTCCGCGCTCGCCGATGCCAAGAGCCTGGAGTCGCGCCCGAACCTCAGCGAGCTACCGATGGCCGGAGTCCCCGTCGCCATCAAAGACAACATCGACGCCGATCACCCGGTCGTGACGCGATTGAAGGCCGCTGGCGCGGTTGTCGTCGGCTATACCGCGCTCCCCGAGTGCGGCATCTGGCCCATGACGGACAACCCGGAGCGGGTGACCCGGAACCCTTGGAAGCCAGAGCTGAGTTCGGGTGGATCCTCGGGCGGCGCCGCGGCAGCGGTGGCCTCCGGCATGGTTCCCGTCGCGCATGGCAACGACGGCCTGGGTTCGATCCGAATCCCCGCTGCGGTGTGCGGAATCTTCGGTCTCAAGCCAGGTGCCGGAGTCGTCCCGGCCGAGGTCGGGCCGACGTCGTGGGGCGGCATGGTCGAGAACGGCGTCCTGTCGAACACGGTTGGGGACGCGGCCCTCGCGCTGTCGGTGATGGCGGGGCAGCCCGGCCTCGCTGAGCTGAGCAATCCCTCGCGCCTGCGAATCGCACTCGACGTGTCACTCCCGCCGATGGCGATGGTTCGGGGCGACCGGCACTGGCGCGCGGCGGCGCGGGTCGCCGGCTCGGTCGCGGTTTCTGCAGGTCACTACGTGGAATCGGCTGCGCTGCCATACCCCTCGATGAACGCCACCGTGATCCGTTGGTGCGCGGCGGTCGCCGAGGACACCAAGGGGCAGAAGCTCCGCGGCCTCGAACGCCGCAATCGGACGCACATCCGGCTCGGCCGGTTGGCGAACGCCCTCCACCTCGAGGGCGTGTCGACGGCGAAGCTCGAAGCGGAATTGGCCCCGTTCTTCGAACGCTATGAGCTGGTCATCACCCCCGCCCTCGCCCGAAATGCCCCGAAGGCGAAACACTTCAGCCGTAGTGGCTGGATCTCCAATATTTGGGCCTCGCGGTACGCGCCGCTGATGGGGATGTGGAACATCATCGGGTGGCCGGCCGCGAGTGTGCCGATGGGTCGGCATCCGGACGGCTCACCCATGGCGGTCCAGATCGCCGGACCGCCCGGCTCCGAGTCGACGATCCTGGGGCTGGCCGCTCAGATCGAGTCCAGGCATCCTTGGCCCATCGTGGCCTTTTAGTTTCTTTGAAATAAAAAGTTCGGTATGCCAAACTTGGGTATGACCAGCAACGCCTCGTCTGCTGACGCGTCATACCTCGACGCCGGCAAGATCGACGCATCCAGCCAATGGGTGCGTGGTGGTGTGGTCGCGGCCCTCGTGGCGGCATTCCTGGCGATGATCGCGATGGTCGCAGGGCCGAGTCTGCCCACTCGATCCGGGCCACCGATCGAGAAACTCGCGGTCGAGAAGACGTTCTTCAAGCCGGGGGAGATCTCCCTGGCGTTGCGCAATACCGGTCCGGATGACGTCGCGATCGCGCAGGTCGCGGTCAACGACACGTACGTGAACTTCATCGGCGCAGATCACCCCATCGCGCGGCTCGATTCAGCGTTTCTGACCCTGTACTACCCGTGGATCGAAGGGCAGCCGTACCGGATTTCGATGCTGACTTCGACGGGAGTTGCGATCGAGCACACGATCCCGGTCGCCGTGGAGAGTCCCGTCCCCAACGCGGGCTTCTTCGGGACGATGGCCCTCCTCGGCCTCTATGTCGGCGTCCTGCCGGTCTTGCTCGGAATGTTGTTCCTGCCGGTCCTGCGACGTGCCGGACCATCGGCAATCCGGTTCGTCATGGCCCTGACCGTCGGTCTGCTTGCCTTCTTGGCGTTCGACGGGACCATTGAAGGCATCGAAGTCGCAGGTCCTTCGGGTGCGGTGTTCGGTGGACCGGCGCTCGTCGTCTTCAGTGCGGCGCTGTCCTACATCGCCCTGCAACTCGTCAGCTTTGCCGTCCGTAGATGGCGGGGCGCAGCCGCCACCCGAAGCGGAATCGGACTCTCCGTTATGATCGCGCTGGGTATCGGGTTGCACAATCTCGGTGAGGGATTGGCGATCGGAAGTGCCTATGCAGTTGGCGAACTCGCACTTGGTGCCGCTTTGGTTCTCGGGTTTGCGCTGCACAACACAACGGAGGGGCTCGCGGTAGTCGCTCCGGTCGGTCGTGAACGAGTCTCCGTTCTGGTGTTGCTCGGCCTCGGACTGCTCGCTGGTGCGCCGGCAGTGGTCGGCGCGATCGCCGGTGCCGCCATCGCGACCCCAGCAGCGTCGGCGGCGCTGTTAGGCGTCGGAGTAGGAGCGATAGTTCAGGTGATCGTCACAGTCGCGCCCGCAGTGCGGGCGCCGGGTCGTGGTCTCGACGGTCTGTCGATGGCCGGGCTCGCGGCCGGAATCGTCGTCATGTTCGCGACCGGACTGGTGGTTCCGGCATGAGTTGCCCCTGTGACCGCCGGACCTTCCTCGCCGGCGCCGCGATCGCGGGTGTCGCCGTGGCCGCTGCGGGCTGCGCCAACGTCGGAACGGTCGACACGAATTCGGTCCCGACCTCGAAGGACCCGAGCGGCGCAACGACGGTCAAGGCGTCGGAGATCCCGGTCAACGGTGGTGTCGTCATCGCCACCGACAAGGTGGTCATCACACAGCCGGAGGCGGGCGTTTTCAAGGCGTTCTCGTCGGTCTGCACACACGCCGGCTGCTCGGTGACCGAGGTGTCGAACAACGAGATTCACTGCCCGTGCCACGGCAGCAGGTTCGACGCCGCGACCGGCAAGGTTCTCGGTGGACCCGCGACCGCACCGCTGGCGCACAAGAGTGTTGCCGACAACGGCGGAACGCTGACTCTGAGCTGACGTGGTGTCCGGAGTCACAGGTCGGGTGGGTTTTTCCCACCCCTAGGTGACCTGTCCGGGGCGCGATCCATGATCAAGAATTGCGATCATGAACATCCGGAACAGCCTCTCGATGATTGGCTCCGCCGCTGTCGTGATCATCGCGACGGCCGCCTGCTCGCCGATGACGGGCAATCCGGTGGCGTCCTCGACGGGCCTGAGCTCAGCTGCGCAGACCACCACGACCACCGCCACCGCACCCACAACCACCGACGCGACGACGTCCACCGGGAGTCCGCACGGACACCGGGCCTTCTCGGTCGTCTATCACCACTACCAGTCGACGGAAGGGACCGTCAGCTTCGACGTCGACGTCCCGTGGATCTCCGGGGACGACCAGGCGGTCGTCGATCGGTTCAACAACAGCGTCCTGTCGTCGTTGCACGACCAGCAGGTCTCGCTCGGCAATGATGGATCCACGTCGGGTTACTGGACCGTCTCCAGCCAGGACGCGCAGGCCGTCATCGGCACCGACGTCATCACTGGCCTCCTCATCACGTCGGTCAACCACCAAGACCCGCTGAGCGCGCATCCGACACCTCAGATCGCGACGTTCGTCATCAACAAAGCCACCGCACAGCCCGTCATGCTGACCGATCTGTTCACGGACTCGAACGAGGCACTGCAGCGCCTGTCGAACGAGGCGAGGCAGCAGATCATCGCAAAGATCGGCTCGGTGGAGGAGAGCGGCATCGCCCCGACGGCGAAGAACTTCGCGAACTGGATTCCCACCCCGTACGGCATCGAGATCCACTTCGACGATTACCAAGTCGGTCCGCACGCCGCGGGACTGCAGGTGATCACCGTGCCGTGGTCGGTGTTCGACGGCGTGTTGGCGCAGAAGCTGTACTAGGAGGACGATCGAGGGCACGTCTCCTGACTCCGTGGCCTACTGCGCGGCGCCCAGGCACGCGACCTGCAGCGTTGTCCTCCTCGCATATAGCTCCGCTTTGTGCTCGTCGTCCGCCTTGCATCCCGCGCACCCAGCCACCGCTCGCTACGGCCAGGAGTCAGGAGACGTGCCCGGCCGCGCGCGCCGCAATCCGGCGCAGCGGCGGATCGACCTTCGGCGGCACCTTGCGATCGGGCAGATCGGCCAGCAGGTGCCTGGTGATGTGGGCGATCTCCGCGACCGCCTCGTCGACGAGTGGCCGGTTGGCGGCGGAGATACTGCTCAGTCCGGCGACCTTACGCACGAACTGCAGCGCTGCCGCTTCGATCTCCTGATCGGTGGCAGGTGGCTCCAAACCGCGCAGAGGCGTGATGTTTCGGCACATACCGGACAGGTTAGGCCGCTACGCGCTCGCGCGCCCGGAACTGTTCCCAGGCCTGCTTCGCGCGGGGCTCGAGGAAACCGCTCACCTTGTCCCAGGCGAGGTACACGAGGGTTCCGGTGACGATCGACAACCCGATGGCGACGTAGTCGAAACCGGGTGCGAGCGTGAAAGCGTCGACACGTGGCATGAGCTCCAGCACCTGCCAGTGCGTGAGGAAGATGAACAGCGACGAATTCGCCACGAGGGTCGCCGCGGGGACGATCCAGCGCGGCAGCTTCATGCGCGGCAGCCAGATGAGCAGCAGGATGAAGACCGCGCATTCGTAGGTGCGGGCGATCGCAAAGTATCGGGGATCGAAGTACCCGATCAGCGACGCGATCACGAGTACGGAGATGAGCCCTCGCTGCCAGTTGGTGGTCGCCTTCGCAGTGGCCCAGCCGAAGGCGAAGAAGAATGCCGCGAAAACGCTGAACAGAGTCCACTGGTGAACCGTCTGCAGGCCCCTGAGGTCCGGGTGGGGCAGGACATCGAACGGAATCAGGCGGGTCGAGAGCAGCAGAAGTGCGATCCCGATCGCGAGCTGGAACGGCTTCCGGCGTTCGAGTCGATCGAACGCCGGAATGGCGATGACCACCGCTGCGACGATCAGCAGGTCGACAAGTACCTCGACGTACCAAATTCGCAGCGTGAGGGCATTGACGGGCCCGAATATCCGGTTGACGAACAACGCGTTCGACAGCGCATAGGTACCCAGCGTCAGGCGCACCAGAACGATCCACACCAGACAGGGGACGGCGATGCGCAGCAGTGTCGTGATGCTGTGTTTGACGCGCTCGGCACGAGGCTTGTCGCTCAGGATGAACCGTGCGAAGTAGTAACCGGAGGCGGCCAGAAGGAAGTGCGCGCCACCTTCGGCGTGCAGCAAACCCGTGTGCGACACGACGATGAGCAGGATCGCCAGCGCGCGCAGGACGATGCCGGTCTCGACGGTGCGCCACAGGCCCGGCTTCGCGCGATCGGTGGTTCGCAGCTCGGCGACCGTCTTCGTGTGCCAATCCGCGGGGAGGGTGCCGAGAAGTTTCTCGAGCCGAACCGACATCGTCACGAACGACATCGAGTCGCCGCCGAGGTTGACGAACGTGCTGTCGTCGGTGACGTCGGCCGCCGGAATGCGAAGCACCTGCGCGAAGAGATCGCGCACGTCCCCCTGTGATTCTGTAGTTGTGGCTTCCGCGCCCATCGCGCGCAGCGCCGCGTAGTCGACCTTGCCGGCGCCCAGACGAGGAAATTCGTCGACCGTCACGACCTGGATGACATGCGCCGGAAGGTTGGTGATCGCGGCAACTCGCGCACGGATGTCGGCGACCGCGGCGCGGCCTTGGATAGCGACCACGAGCTGTTCGTCGTCGCCGGTGCACACCGCCGTCAGTCCCTGCGATTCGAGAACGGATTCGATGCGCTGCAGGTCGATGCGAATACCGAACAGTTTGATGAACCGCGCGGAGCGACCGACGATCTGATACAGCCCGTTGGGCTTTCGGCGCGCGATGTCGCCGGTGCGCAATTCGTCGAGTTCTGGACCCTTGGCCAGGTCGGACGGCGACTGCGCGTAGCCGAGCATGATGTTCGGCCCGCGGTACACGAGTTCGCCCATGTCGTCGTCGAGACCGTCCATGGGATCGAGCCGGAACGATCCGCCCGGGATGGGGACGCCGACGCATTCCGGGTTGTCGAAAACCAGCTCAGGCGGCATGTACGCCATGCGCGACGTGGCCTCGGTCGAGCCGTACATCGGAAAGAGCTGCCACCCGGATTGCCGTGCGTGGCCGGCGTACTCCTTCACTTTGGCCGGCGCGAGCCGACCACCCGAGACCGTCATGTACCGCAGGCTCGGGAGGTGCATCTTGGCGAAGCCGGCCTGGTCGAGAAGTTCGTAGGTGTACGGAACACCGGCGATCGACGTGGCGCGGTGCTGTCGGAAGAAGCTCCAGAAGCTCTTGTCGATCACCGAGTCGTTGGTGAGCAGCAGCGTCGCGCCCGCGACCAGATAGCTATGGATGACGGACAGGCCGTAGCAGTAGTACATCGGGAGCGTGGTGATCGCTCGGTCGTCGCTCGTGAGCGACAGGTAGGTCCCGATCGCCTGGGCGTTCGCGACGAGGTTCCGATAGGAGAGCCGAACGAGCTTCGGTGATCCGGTCGAACCGGACGTGCTGAGGCACAGCGCAAGGTCCGGGTGCAGGTCATGTGCCGACGTCGCATTCCGCGTCGCGATTTCCCAACCCGAATCACCAACGCAAACAACGACGTCTGGGTTGTAGGTGCGGGTCAGTGTCGAGTCTGGTCCGGCGGCGGTTTCGGGGACGACGAGCACGACACTGCCGGCGGCGAGAATTCCCAAATACGCGATGAGGGCGGACGGGTCATTTCGGCCCACCAGCATGACGAGTTTGCGTTCCGAACCGAGGCGGGCGGCGAAGTCCTCGACCTGATCGGCGAGGTCGGCATAGGTCAGGGCCGGTTCGACCTGGCTGATGAGAGCCGGCCGATCGCCATTCTTTCGAAAATGCTCGGAAATCAGGCTTCCTGGCTGGATACGCGTCGCCACAGCCGGGATCTTATTTTCCTATTCAGATAACGCCACGATAACCATCGCGTGTCTCAATATTCACAGGAATTAACCGGCGACCGGAATTCGATCAGTGGATCGCTGCCAGAGGGCTTTGAGGCGCGGTTCGACCGCATCGCTCAGCCTGTTCCAGCCCTGATAGACCGCTATTCCGGTGATGATCGACAGGACGATCGCGATCGGATCCATGCCCGGCGCGAGCGTGAACGGGTTGCTGTGTGGCATCACTTCGAAGACTTGCCAGTGCATCAGAAAGATGAACAAAGAGGCGTTGGCGATCATCGTGGTGATCGGAACGAGGAACCCGGGCAGGCGCATCCGCGGGACCCAGATGAGCAGCAGGATGAAGATCGCGCACTCATAGGTGCGGGCAATTGCGATGTACCGGGGGTCGAAGTACCCGATGAGCGACACCACGACCATCGCGGAAACGAGCAGTCGCTGCTTCGTGGTGGTGGCCTTCGCAGCCGCCCAGCCAAATGCGAAGAAGAACGCCGCGAACACGCTGAACAGCGTCCACTGGTGGACGGTCTGGAACCCGTGGAGGTCCGGGTGCGGAAGGCTGTCGAAGGGAATCAGCCGCGTCGACACGAGCACCAGTGCGATCACCGTCGCGAGTTGGAACGGCTTGCGGCGTTCCCATCGGTCGATCGCCGGGATCGCGATCACGACCGCGGCCACGATCAGCAGGTCGACCAGCACCTCGACGTACCAGAGTCGGAGCGTGAGCAGGTTGACCGGCCCGAATATCCGGTTGACGAACAGCGCATTGGAGAACGCATAAGTGCCCAGCGTGGCGCGCACGAGCACGATCCACAACAGACAGGGCACCGCGATTCGCAGGATTGTCGTGACGCTGTGCTTCACGCGTTCGGCGCGGGGCTTGTCGCTGAGAACGAAGCGCGCGAAGTAGTAGCCGGAAGCGGCGAGGAGGAAGTGTGCGCCGCCTTCGATGTGAATGACACCGGTGTGCGAGATGACGATGAACAGAATCGCCAGCGCACGGAGCACGATTCCGGTCTCGACCGTGCGAAGGATCCCCCGCCTATCGCGCCGACGGGTCTCGAGCTCCGCGACCGACAGCTTGTGCCAGTTCGCGGGGAGGTGGCCGAGCAGTTTCTCCAATCGCGCGGACATCGTGACGAACGACAGCGAGTCGCCGCCCAAGGCGACGAACGTGCTCGAGTCGGTGACTTCAGCGGCCGGAACGCGCAGCACGGTGGCGAAGAGTTCCCGGACGCCGGTGGCTGTCGCGGTTGGTGCAGCGGTGGCGGCCAACGCGCGAATCGCGGGATAGTCGGGCTTCCCGGATCCCAGACGCGGCATCTTCGCGACCGCGCAGACGTCGATCGCGTGTTTCGGCAGATGTGCGGTTTCGGCGACCTTCTCGAGAATCGCCTGAGTGTTGACCCGGCCTTCGACCGCGACGACGAGTTTCTCGTCCGTGCCGGCGCAGCAGGCCGTGATGCCGTCCGCGGCGAGGACGGTCTCGATCCGCTGGAGGTCGATGCGGAGTCCGAACAGCTTGATGAATCGAGCCGACCGGCCCACGACCTGGTAGAGACCGGAGTCGGTGACCCGGGCGATGTCGCCGGTGCGGAGTTCCTGGACCTCGCGGCCGTTGGCGAGGTCATCGGAGGTCTGGGCGTAACCCATCATGACGTTCGGGCCGTAGTAGACGAGTTCGCCGGTTCCCTCGTCGAGGCCCTCCATGGGCTCGATGCGGAAGGACCCGCCCGGGATCGGAACACCGATGCACTCGGGATGTGCACCGGCCAGGTCCGGCGGGAGGTAGGCCATGCGAGCCGTGGCCTCTGTCGCCCCGTACATGACGAAGAAATCCCAGCCGGCACGTGCACCCATCGATGCGTAATGACGCACCTTTTCAGGCGCCAGCCGTCCGCCGGCCTGAGTGATGTAGCGCAGTCGCGGCAGGTCCATCTCCTCGAACCCGGCCTTGTCGAGCAGGTCGAACGTGTACGGGACACCCGCGAAGGACGTGCCGTCGTTGTCGGCGAAGAACTGCCAGAACGACCGGTCGACGACCGAGTCGTTGGTGATGAGCAGGCCCGCGCCGCGGATCAGGTGGCTGTGGATGACCGAGAGCCCGTAGCAGTAATACATGGGCAGGGTCGTGATCGCGCGGTCCGCGTCGGTGATCGACAGGTACTCAGCGATCGCGGACGCATTGGACATCAGGTTCTCGTAGGAAAGCCGAACCAACTTCGGCGAGCCGGTCGAACCGGAAGTGCTGAGGCAAAGTGCCAGGTCAGGGTGTAGTTCGTGAACGGAATCCGCGTGCCGTACCAGGATTTCCCACTGGTTTTCGCTCAGGGCCGAAACGATGACGTCCGGGTTGTAGATCTGGGTGAGATCGGAATCGGAATTCGCGGCCGAATCCGGAACGAGTAATACGGTGTGGCCACCGACGAGGGCACCGAGATATGCGACGATCGCCGACATTTCGTTTTGCCCGGCAAGCATCACCAATTTGCGGCCGGTGCCGAGCGACTGCGCGAATTTCTCCGCCTGATCGGCGAGTTCGGCGTACGTCAAAGGCACCTCGCGCTGGCTGATCAGCGCGGTTTGCTGCCCGAAATTACGCAGATGCTCAAGCAGTCTGCTCGCCGGGCTAGTAAGGGTAGCCACACGAGGATCGTATTGAATGATTAAAGAAGTAGTAGGGTCTACGTCACGCGTGTCCGGTTTATCACTTCATGCCGGGTATTCCGGAAGTGTCTGCATGGACGCACCCGAACCCCTACACATCGGCCGGGAACCGGTCACCCGATGTGTACGTTGTCCTCACGGAACGCCCCGAGATGCCATCGGGTGAACGAACGGTAGTGTTGGTGATTCCGGGACCGAAAGGACAGGCCTGAGTGGCCGACGCTGTATGAACCGCAAGAATGTCTTCCGTAACGTCGCGATCGTCGGCGCGATCCTCTTGGGTCTGTTCGCCTACGCGTACATGTCCGACAACACCCGCGGATGGACCTCGGTCGACACCTCGGTAGCGCTGCAGCAGATGAAGGCGCACAACATCAAGTCTGCGCAGATCGACGACCGTGAGCAGCAGTTGCGGCTGAAGCTCAAGACCAGCATCGACGTCGACGACACCAAGGGTGCCGACCAGATCATCGCGAAGTACCCGTACGAGACCTCTCCCCAGATCTTCCAGGCGGTCGAGGCGTCCGATCCGGCAGAGGGCTTCACCACCGAAGTCACCAAGGACAGCTGGTTCACCTCGATCATCCTGTTCGTGCTGCCTATGGTCGCGGTGCTCGCGCTCTTCATCTTCATGATGGGCCGCATGCAGGGTGGTGGCCGCGGCGGTGTCATGGGCTTCGGTAAGTCGAAGGCCAAGCAGCTGTCGAAGGACATGCCGAAGACGACGTTCGCGGACGTCGCCGGTGCCGATGAAGCGGTCGAAGAGCTCTACGAGATCAAGGACTTCCTCCAGAACCCGACGCGCTACCAGGCACTCGGCGCCAAGATCCCGAAGGGCGTTCTGCTCTACGGCCCGCCCGGAACGGGTAAGACGCTGCTCGCGCGTGCGGTCGCCGGCGAAGCGGGCGTCCCGTTCTTCACGATCTCCGGTTCGGACTTCGTCGAGATGTTCGTCGGTGTCGGTGCCTCGCGTGTTCGCGACCTGTTCGACCAGGCCAAGCAGAACAGCCCGTGCATCATCTTCGTCGACGAGATCGACGCGGTCGGCCGCCAGCGTGGCGCCGGTCTCGGCGGTGGTCACGACGAGCGTGAGCAGACCCTCAACCAGCTGCTCGTCGAGATGGACGGCTTCGGCGACCGCGCCGGCGTCATCCTCATCGCCGCGACCAACCGTCCCGACATCCTCGACCCGGCGCTGCTGCGTCCCGGCCGTTTCGACCGCCAGATCCCGGTGAGCAACCCGGACCTCGCCGGTCGCCGCGCGATCCTGCGCGTGCACGGTCAGGGCAAGCCGATCGCGCCCGATGTCGACCTCGAAGGCCTCGCCAAGCGCACTGTCGGTATGTCGGGTGCGGATCTCGCCAACGTCATCAACGAAGCTGCGCTGCTGACCGCCCGCGAGAACAAGGGCATCATCACCGGCGCCGCGCTCGAGGAAGCCGTCGACCGCGTCGTCGGCGGTCCGCGCCGCAAGAGCCGCATCATCAGCGAGCACGAGCGCAAGATCACCGCCTACCACGAGGGTGGACACACGCTCGCCGCGTGGGCGATGCCGGACATCGAGCCCGTTTACAAGGTCACGATCTTGGCGCGCGGTCGCACCGGCGGTCACGCCATGACCGTGCCCGAGGACGACAAGGGCCTCATGACCCGCTCGGAGATGATCGCCCGTCTCGTCATGGCGATGGGCGGTCGTGCCGCCGAAGAACTCGTGTTCCACGAGCCGACGACCGGTGCTTCGTCCGACATCGACCAGGCGACGAAGATCGCCCGCGCGATGGTGACCGAGTACGGCATGAGCGCGCGTCTCGGTGCCGTCCGGTACGGCCAGGAGGGCGGCGATCCGTTCCTCGGCCGCACCATGGGCATGACGCCGGACTACTCACACGAGGTTGCTCGCGAGATCGACGGAGAGGTCCGCAACCTCATCGAGGCCGCGCACACCGAGGCCTGGGCGATCCTCAACGAGTACCGCGACGTTCTCGACGACCTCGCGACCGAACTCCTCAACCGCGAGACTCTGCACCGCGTCGATCTCGAGAAGATCCTGACGGCAGTCAAGAAGCGTCCGCGTATCACCACGTTCAACGACTTCGGTGAGCGGACGCCGTCGGACAAGCCTCCGGTCAAGACGCCGGCCGAGCTTGCCGCCGAGCGCGGTGAGCCGTGGCCACCGGTTGCGGAGGACGCACCGCCGGTGACCCCGCCGCAGCAGACGTGGGCGCAAGCACCGCCGTCCAATGGGTACCCGGCATATCAGCCGACCGGTCCGAACTACGGTGCTCCGGCGGGCTGGTCGGCACCAGGCTGGCCGCCCCCGCAGTCCGCACCGCAACAGTCCGCACCGCAGCACCAGGCGGCACCGCAGTTCGCTCAGCCGGAACGCGAGCAGAGCGCAGAAACCCCCGCTGACGAGGGAAAGTGAGCGCTGGTGGCGAAGCAGGATTCCGTCGACACTGAGCTGAAGGCGGTCGACACGGGTCGGCTATTCGATCAGGAACGTGCCGAGGCAGCGGTTCGTGAGCTGCTCCTCGCGGTCGGCGAAGACCCGGACCGTTCCGGGCTCGTGGATACCCCCGGCCGGGTGGCGCGCGCCTATCGCGAGATGTTCGCGGGGCTCTACCGCAACCCCGACGAGGTTCTCGACACCACGTTCGACGAGGGGCATCAAGAACTCGTCCTGGTTCGGGACATCCCGATGTACTCGACGTGCGAACACCACCTCGTGTCGTTCCACGGAGTCGCGCACGTCGGCTACATCCCGGGGGCGAGCGGCCGGGTGACCGGGTTGTCGAAGCTGGCCCGCGTCGTCGATCTCTACGCGAAGCGTCCGCAGGTCCAGGAGCGTCTGACCAGTCAGATCGCGGACGCGGTGATGCGCAAGCTCGAACCGCGCGGAGTGATCGTCGTGATCGAGGCCGAGCACCTGTGCATGGCGATGCGGGGCATTCGCAAGCCCGGTGCCAGCACCACAACATCGGCTGTTCGCGGCCAATTCCAGACCAGTTCGGTTTCGCGGGCCGAGGCTCTCGACCTGATCCTGCGCAGGTGACCGTGCTGCCGGAGTTCTGGCGGTACGAAGAATCCCGGAGGGCGAAGGACATGGTCGTCTTCGGCGTCGTCAACGTGACCGCCGATTCGTTCTCCGACGGCGGTAGATTCCTCGCCGCTGAGCGTGCGATCGAGCACGGACGCGATCTGTTCGTGCGGGGCGCGACCATCATCGACGTCGGTGGGGAATCGACCCGTCCCGGCGCCCATCGCGTCGATCCGGAGGTGGAGGCGGCGCGCGTCAGGCCCGTCATCGAAGCGCTTGCCACGGAAGGAATTCCGGTCAGTGTCGACACCATGCGCGCCTCGGTCGCCGCGGCTGCCATCGATGCCGGCGCCGTGGCCGTGAATGACGTCTCGGGCGGGCGTGCGGACGGAGACATGGCGCGGCTCGTCGCCGATGCCGGCGTGGGCTGGGTCCTCATGCACTGGCGCGCCGATGCCGGCCATCACCATCACCCCGAAGCGCCGTCGTACGGGGACGTCGTCGCCGATGTCCGCGATGAGCTGCTCGCTCAGGTCGACGTGGCGATCGCGGCAGGTGTCAGCGAGTCGGCGATCGTGCTCGACCCGGGGCTGGGATTCGCGAAGAACGCCGAACACAACTGGAAGCTGCTTTCGGCCTTGCCTGAGTTCACGGCTCTCGGTTTCCCGATCCTCGTGGGTGCTTCGCGCAAGCGGTTCCTCGGGTCGCTTCTCGCCGACGACCGCGGGCCGCGGCCGCCGGACGGCCGGGAGGTGGCGACCGCGATGATTTCGGCGCTGTCCTACCAGCGCGGTGCGTGGGGTGTTCGCGTGCACGATGTCACCGCGACCCGCGATGCGCTGCTCACGGTCGACGCGATGGGGGGCCGGCGATGAGTGATCACATCGCGTTGCGTGGCCTGACGGTGCGCGGACATCACGGCGTCTTCGAGCACGAGCGGCGAGACGGCCAAGACTTCATCGTCGACATCACGGTATGGATGGATCTCTCTGTCGCGGCGTCGACCGATGATCTCGACGACACTCTCGACTACGGCGACCTCGCTCAGCGGGCCGCGGCGATCATCGCTGGTCCGCCGCGGGATCTCATCGAGACCGTGGCCGCCGAAATCGCGGCGGGCGTCCTCGCCGACGAGCGCGTACGCGAGGTCGAGGTGACGCTCCACAAGCCGTCCGCACCGATTCCGCTGACGTTCGCCGATGTGGCGGTCACGATTCGGCGGGCCCGGGTGAGCGCAGCGGGGGGAGAGACCGAGCGATGAGCAACGCAGTGCTGTCGATCGGAGGCAACCTCGGCGACCGCCTGGCGGCGCTGCAGTCGGTCATCGATGGTCTCGGCCGACGCGTTCGGGCGATCTCTCCGATCTACGAGACCGCGGCGTGGGGCGGCGTCGAACAGGACGATTTCCTCAACGCGATCGTCCTGGTGTCCGACGCGACGTTCGAGCCGATGGATTGGCTGCGCGTGGCGCATCAACTCGAGCGCGACGCCGGCCGCGTGCGCGATGTTCGATGGGGACCGCGCACTCTCGACGTCGATGTCGTGGACTGCGATGGCATCGTCTCGCCCGATCCCGTGCTCACGCTCCCGCATCCCCGGGCCCACGAGCGTGCCTTCGTTCTGGTGCCGTGGCTCGCGGTCGAACCCACTGCGCTGCTCTCGGTCGCCGGGCAACGAGTACCGGTCGCAGCGTTGGTCGCTCACCTCGCTGCCGATGAAGTCGCCGGGGTTCGCCGTACCGATTTCCGGCTGAGCGAGGTCCACGAGTGAAGCCAACCCGAGTACTCGACCTGCTTGCTCTGGGCGCATTCGCGGCGGTCATCGCGTTCGTCCTGGTGAGCGTCTTCTATGCCGATTTCCCGCCG
>JAJFUQ010000139.1 GCA_021372355.1 Nocardiaceae bacterium
CTCGGCACCGTGAAAGTCACGGCCGGCGGCGGTCGGCATGCGGTTATCCACCCGGACATCCCGGTGATCGACAACACTGTCTACCTCGTTGGCGACGACACCAACCCGGCCCGGTTCTGCCACCCCGGCGACTCGCTGTTCGTCCCGAGTTTCCCCGTCGATGTGCTCGCGATCCCGGCGGCCGCACCGTGGATGCGGATCAGCGAGACCGTGGACTACCTCCGTGCGGTCGCTCCGCGGGTGGCGGTCCCGATCCACCAGGAGATCGTGTCCGCGGCGGGCCGGGGCATCTACTACGGCCGGCTTACCGAAATGGCGCCCAAGGGCACCGAATTCCGCGTGTGGCCGGAAGAGAACGAGGTCGAGGTCTAGCTCACAACCTGGTTTTCGTCTCGGCAATCCAGACGTAATCGCAGCTCAGGAGCATGGAGTCATGACTCCACAAGAGACTGGGACGATCGCGCCACCCATGCGCGTGCCCGTGACCGTGTCCATCACTCGCCGGGTCGACCGCACTCGGCTGCCCGAGGTGACGCGCTGGGTTCAATCCGGCGTGAACCTCGCCAACCGGCGCGAAGGGTTCCTCGGCTCCGGTTGGGTGCGATCGCACGCGGCGTCCGACGAGTGGCACATGCTCTATCGCTTCGCCGACGAACGCTCTCTCGCCGGATGGGAGCGGTCGGCGGAAAGACACGAATGGCTTCGCGCCGGCGAGGCGTTCGTGGAAGTCGCGCGAATCGAGAAGCGAACCGGGATCGAGGGCTGGTTCGACTCCCCGCGACCCGGCGGCGCGCCACCGCCGCGCTGGAAGCAGGCCGTCGGGATCTGGCTGGGATTCTTCCCGGTCTCGCTGGTGTTCAACCTCGTCGCGCCGCACGTACCGGGCTGGAATGCGCTGTCCGTTCCCCTCGCGGTGCTGGTCACGACGCTCATCCTGACGCCGATCATGACGTACTTCGTGCTCCCCTACGTGACCAGCACACTGCAGCCGTGGCTCAGTGCTCCGTCGGCGGCTTCGCGATCGGCGGGTACGGCGGCTCGGTGAAACCACCAGCGGGCGGGGCGGTGTTTCCGGTCGGCGGGTAGGAAGGGTACGGCGGCTCGGTGAAGCCGCCACCCTGCGGGACGCCGGGCGGGAAATAGCCACCGATTTCAGGCTGCTGCGCCTCGACCGGAGCAACCGTGCCCACCGCGAGGTTGCGGAAGACGTACGCGGCGGTGAGGTAGGTCAGCGGCATCAGAACCAAGCTCGCCACCAGGAAGGTGATCTGCTCGACGATCTGGAATCCGAGGAAGATCAGGATCATCAGGATGATCGGCTTCACGTTCCGGCGGGCCAGGCCGAAGCTGGACCGGATGGCCGCTATCGGGCCCTGGCGCTGGTCGAGCGAGAACCACACCGCGAAGTAGGTCAGGGTCGTCAGCACCACGAACAGCACGAGCGCGACGATGACGATGACCGCGCCCGCAGCCATGCCCGAGCCGACCGAGTTGGTCGCGACTCCGGTGATGAGACCCATCTGCACCGCGGTGACCATGAGAAGGCTGATCGGCGCCGCCACGAGGACGCCGACGCAGATCGAGGTGCCGAGCGCCTGCGCCCAGTTCTGCACACCGAAGAAGTCGCCGAACGTGGGCTTGCGGTTATCGACCTCGGAGAGCGCGCCGTGCACGATCGCGATGGTGAGGGTCAGCGACACCACGATGCCCAGGAGGATGCGCAGGATCTGCGTGTACGAATAGGCCTGCGGGGTGAGCAGTACCTGCACACCGGCGCCGCCGAACCACTGGGCGACGATGTACACCGCGGTGATCATCAGCCAGGGGCCGATGTTTTCCTTGTAGCGGGTCCACGAATAGCGCAGGGCATTGCCGAAGTCGATCTGTGGCGCGCGCCCACTCGGCGACCACATGGGTTCGTTGCTCATGAAACGATGATGACACGGCGGGCGGGTACCGAGGGCTCGCAGGTGGCCCGCCCCCTTGTGCACAGTCAGGCGGCGTTGCGATGGCGGATCGGCGCGCGCCCGTACGTAACCGGCAGCGACTGGTAGTAGAGCGCCAGGTCAACCGCGTCGAGCAAGGCGGCACGAGGTCCCGAGCTGCCCAGCTGCTTG
Organism: Nocardiaceae bacterium; assembly: GCA_021372355.1. GTDB lineage: Bacteria > Actinomycetota > Actinomycetes > Mycobacteriales > Mycobacteriaceae > Smaragdicoccus. The sequence continues at coordinate 2,118 of JAJFUQ010000139.1, forward strand.
GCCGTGACCGAGAGACGGACGACACCATCGCGGCGGGCGATCCGGCTCGCACCCATGACCAGCGCTCGGCACCACCACGGTTCGGTGCGGAATCCGGCGCCGATGCCCATGACGCGAGCCTTGACGACGTTCTTCTGCTCGAGGTGGTGGATTCCCGACATACCCGCGTAGACCTCGAACCCGAGGTCGGGCAACGCCAGCTGAGTACCTTCGGATGCCAGCCACCGTGGTCCTGCGAACACCTTCGACTTCAGTCCCGCGTGTTCGAGCAGGCGGTCGGCGCCCATGAGCCGCAGCTTCGCTTCATGCTGCGGAAGGTTGACGAATTCGGCCCGCCGTTTTGCGGTGGCGGCCTGGTCGAAGCCATGCAAGACGATTGCGTCGCCTTGCGCGCTCCGCTCCTGCAACCAACGTTGGGTCTTCGCGTCCTGGGTCAGCTTGTAGCCGTCGGACTGACGCGGAGCAACGAGGAGCGAGAGCGGAACACCGCGCTTGTCCATCAGCGCCGCGAATGATTCGGCGTCCTTCCGGGTCTCGGATCGGATGCCGGAAACTGAGACGATCAGTTCTCCTGCCATGGCCTCATGGTGATGGACCGAGGTGTATTTCCGGTGCCGATTACGTGAATGCCGAACCTACAAATCGAACTGTGATCGAGGTCGCCTCAGGCGCCCGACTGCGCTCCCGCCGTGCGGATGATCCACGCGAATTCGAACGCGACGTCCTTCCACTGTTCGTAGCGTCCGCTGACCCCACCGTGCCCGGCTGACATCTCGGTCTTGAGCAGAATCGGCTTCTTGCCAGTGGATACCGCGCGCAGGCGAGCGATCCACTTCGCCGGCTCGACGTACAGGACGCGAGTGTCGTTGAGGCTGGTCAAGACCAGAATCGAGGGGTAGTCCTTCGCCTCGACGTTCTCGTACGGGCTGTAGGACTTCATGTACGCGTAGACCTCGGGGTCGGCGAGCGGGTTGCCCCACTCGTCCCACTCGATGACGGTCAGCGGCAGTGACGGATCGAGGATCGTCGTGAGCGGGTCGACGAACGGAACGTCGGCGACGATTCCGGTGAACAGATCCGGTGCGATATTCGCGACCGCACCCATCAGCAGTCCGCCCGCACTTCCGCCCGAGGCGACGAGGCGACTCGCAACTCCTGTGTCGAGCACATGCCGGCCGCACGCGACGAAGTCCGTGAACGTGTTCTTCTTCGCGAGCATCTTGCCGTCGTCGTACCAGTGCCGCCCCATCTCGCCGCCGCCCCGCACGTGCGCCACGACAAACAGCATTCCGCGGTCGAGCATCGACAGCCGCGGCACCGAGAAGTACGGATCGATGCTCGATTCGTACGAGCCGTAGCCGTACAGCAGCGTCGGCGCCGGATACGCGGTGTCCTTGTGCGCGACGATCGAAATCGGTACGCGCGTGCCATCTTCCGCAGTGGCCCAGTCGCGGTGCTGCACATAGTCGTCCGACGAGAAACCGCCGAGCACCGGTTGCTCCTTGAGGAGGACCAGATCGCCCGTGGCGACGTCGTAGTCGTATACCCGAGCCGGCGTGATGAACGACGTGACGCTGACCCGCAGGCGTGGCTGCGTCCACTCCGGGTTGATGGAGACGCCAGCGGTGAAGAGTTCGAGTCCGAAATCGATTTCAATCGGCTCGTCGATGCCGTCTGCGGTGAGCCGCAGGATTCCGACTCGCGGCAGCGCGTCGCGGCGGTACGACAGCGCGAGGTGTCCTTGGAAGGCGCTCACACCCTCGATCCGGGTATCGGCGCGATGCTCGATGATCGTGCGCTGGTTCGTCGGGTCATCGACGGGTGCAACGACGACTTCGAAGTTCTCCGCGTTCTCGTTATGCGTGATGACGAGGGAATCGACGCCACCGATCACCGCATGAACTGCGCTGTATTCGATGCCTTCGCGGCGCGGGAGAATGACCCGGAAGTCGCCCGTGGGGTTGTCGGCCTCGAGGATCCAGCCCTCGCTCGTGATCTTCGTGTGCGCGAAGATCATGAGGTACTTCTCGCTGCGGGTCGACGTGATGCTGACCCAGAAGCGTTCGTCGGGCTCGTGGAAAACGCGCACGTCGTCGTGTTTCGGGGTGCCGAGTCGGTGGCGCCACACGCTGTCCGGACGCCACGACTCGTCGACCGTCTCGTAGAAGACGTGCAGATCGTCCGCAGCCCACGTCGCACCGGGTGCGACATCGTCGATGTGGTCGGCGAGGATCTCGCCGGTGTCCAGATCCTTGAAGCGCAGCGTGTACCGCTCGTCGCCCTTGACATCGGTCGAGTACGCCAGCATCCGGCCGTCCGCGCTGACCGAGAACGCGCCCAGGGAGAAGAACGGCTGGCCCTCGGCGAGGGAGTTGCTGTCGAGAACGACCTCCTCCCCCGCGGTCGCCTCGTCGGCGTCGAGTTTCGGCGGAGTCCAGTCGTCGTCGGACGAGATGGGGCAGCGGCAATGGCGCGCGTACTGCTGGCCCTCGATCGTCCGCGAGTAGTACCAGTACTGGCCGATCCGCACCGGGACGGTCAGGTCCGTCTCCTTGGTGCGGAGCTTGATCTCATTGAAGATGTCCGCGCGGAGTTGCTCCTGGTCGGCCAGCATCGCCTCGGTGTAGGCGTTCTCGGCTTCGAGGTAGGCGATGACCTCGGGGTTTTCCTTGTCCCGCAGCCACTCGTACTCATCGACGACCGTGTCGCCGTGGTGGGTGCGTTCGACCGGGACCTTCTTGGCGACGGGAGCGGAGCCTGCGGAGCGACCATTGGGTACAGCGGGCGATTCCACGGTCAGCCAATCCAGTCTGCGAACGTGTTGCCCGAGATGCGCTCATAGGCTTCGATGTAGCGGGCGCGGGTGCGGTCGATGACGTCTTGCGGCAGCGGCGGTGGCGGCACATCGGACTTGCGGTCCCAGCCCGACTCCGGTCCGGTGAGCCAGTTCCGCACGATCTGCTTGTCGAAACTCGGCTGCGTCTTGCCCTCGGCGTAGGTGTCCTTCGGCCAGTAGCGCGACGAGTCGGGAGTCAGCACCTCATCGGCGAGGACGGGCTCGCCGTTTGGTCCGCGCCCGAATTCGAACTTGGTGTCCGCGAGGATGATTCCCTTGGCCTCGGCAATTTCTGAAGCGCGCGAGTAGATCGAGAGGGTCGCGTCCTTGAGCGCCTGCGCCGACTCGGCACCGACGAGTTTCACGGTCGACTCGAAGTCGATGTTCTCGTCGTGTTCACCGATGTCGGCCTTGGTCGCCGGGGTGTAGATCGGTTCCGGCAGTCGACTCGATTCGACGAGCCCCTTCGGCAGCGCGATTCCGCACACGGCGCCGGTGTCCTGGTAGTCGAGCAGGCCGGAGCCGGTCAGGTAGCCGCGCGCGACGCACTCGACCGGGAACATGTCCAGGCGCTTGACGACCATCGATCGACCGACCGCTTCGGCGGGGATACGCGGATCGTCGGCCGGGCCGGCCAGGTGGTTCGGCACCTCGAGCGCATCGAAGAAGAAGAAGCTCATCGCGGTGAGAATCCGGCCCTTGTCCGGGATCGGCGTACTCAGTACGTGGTCGAACGCCGAAATCCGGTCCGAGGCGACGACGAGCAGGGTCTCGTCGTCGATCGCGTACAGCTCGCGGACCTTGCCGCGGGCGACGAACGTGTAGTCCGAAAGAGAAGGGCGCACCTAGAGAACTCTAGGCGAGCGGTCAGTAGACCTTGTTCTCAGTTGCGGACATCGTGAAGCCGGCACCGTCCTTCGTGCAGGTGATGGCGTTGCCATTCGACTGGCACACGGCGCCGTCGACATCGAGAACCTGGCCGTCCTGCAGGACCTGGCCACCGCCGACATCCATGCCTTCGACCGCGGGACCGACCCACAGACCCTGCGCGAGGCAGTACTGCTTGGCCTTCTTGTCGATGATCTGCACGCCGACCGATCGGGTGCCGCCGAGCGGAGCACAGTCCTTGATCGAATCCGGGACCGGCGCGAGGTAGGTCTGGCAGCCCACTCCGACCGGGAAGCCGCGGGTGAAGATTCCGCACTTGATGCTGTGGTCCGGCGTCTGGAAGTAGTACAGACCCTTGGACACCTGGAACTCGAACTTCGAGACGTTGCTTGCGGGAAGTTCCGGCGCGTCGCCGCCGCCCGAACAACCCGTCACTGCAAATCCAACCAAGACCGCGAGCAGCCCGATCGACTTCCTCATCACATAGCCTCCTGACTGGAGCCTAACGGTCGCCCTCGGCCAACACGCGACGGACCGACGAAGCGAGATAGTCAAGGTCGCCGCGGTGCGCATTCATGGGGCGTCCGCGCAGTCCGAATCCATCCCCGCTCGTCCGGGGGATGACGTGCAGATGTACGTGAAAAACTTCCTGACCAGCAGCGACACCGTCAGCGAGGAAGAAGTTCACGCCGTCGCAGGCCACTTCACTCCGGCGCAGCGCCAGCGCAATCCGCTGGGCGACCTGGAACAGTTTGCCCCCAATTTCGGGATCGAGTTCGGCGAGGCTGGCCGCGGCGACCTTCGGGATGACGAGCAGGTGCCCGGGCGTCCACGGCCGGATGTCCATGAACGCGAGCACGTCGTCGTCTTCGTAGACCCTCGACGCGGGCGCTCGGCCCGCGACGATGTCCGAGAAGATCGTGTACGGATTCACAAGATCGGCGCGGGGCTGTACTTCGCGGCGTCCGGGAACTGTGCGACGAGCTCGTTGACTCGCTGGACGACCGCCGCGACCTGGGCCCCGGCTGCGCCGGAGAACGCGGCCCGATCCGCGAGCGCGGCATCGAGGGCAGCGCGATCCAGCCCGAGACGGCCGTCGGCTGCCAGGCGGTCGAGCAGGTCCGGCTCCTTGCCCTGCTCGCGCATCGCCAGGGCCACCGACACCGCGTGCTCCTTGATGACCTCGTGCGCGGTCTCGCGGCCGACGCCCGCCCGCACCGCGGCCATGAGGACCTTGGTGGTCGCCAGGAACGGCAGGTAGCGGTTGAGCTCCTTCTCGATGACCGCCGGATATGCGCCGAATTCAGCGAGAACGGTCAGGAACGTCTCGATGAGTCCGTCGATCGCGAAGAACGCATCCGGCAGCGCCACCCGGCGAACGACCGAGCAGAACACGTCGCCCTCGTTCCACTGCGCTCCCGCGAGTTCGGCCGCCATCGAGGCGTAGCCGCGCAGCACGACCTGCAGACCGTTGACCCGCTCGCACGAACGAGTGTTCATCTTGTGCGGCATCGCGGACGAGCCGACCTGGCCTGGCTGGAAGCCTTCGGTGACGAGTTCGTGGCCCGCCATGAGGCGGATCGTGTGCGCGAACGACGACGGCCCCGCGGCGACCTGGACGAGCGAGGACAGCACTTCGTGGTCGAGCGAGCGCGGGTACACCTGGCCGACACTGGTGAACACGTTCTGGAATCCGAGGTGACCGGCGATCCGCTCCTCGAGCGCCTCGAGCTTGGAGGCATCACCGAGCAGGTCGAGCATGTCCTGCGACGTGCCCATCGGGCCCTTGATTCCGCGCAGCGGGTATCGCGCGATCAGTTCTTGAACGCGCGTGAGGGCGATGAGAAGCTCCTCGGCCGCCGACGCGAATCGCTTACCGAGTGTGGTGGCCTGCGCCGCGACGTTGTGCGAACGACCGGCCATGACGAGCGATTCGTACTGCGCGGCCCGCTCCGCGAGGCGTGCCGCGACGGCGACACCGCGTTCGTGCACGTGGACGAGTGACTGCCGGATCTGGAGCTGCTCGACGTTCTCCGTGAGGTCGCGGCTGGTCATGCCCTTGTGGACGTGCTCGTGCCCGGCGAGCTCGCAGAACTCCTCGATACGGGCCTTCACGTCGTGACGGGTGACGCGCTCCCGCGCAGCGATCGAGGCGAGGTCGACCTTGTCGACGACACGCTCATAGTCTTCGATGACGCCATCCGGCACCGGAATGCCCAGCTCCGACTGCGCCTTGAGTACCGCGATCCACAACTGGCGCTCGAGCACGATCTTGTGCTCGGGAGACCAGATGCGCGTGAGGTCCGCGCTGGCGTAGCGGGTGGCGAGAACGTTCGGAATAGCAGTCACGTTTGGCCAGTTTACCTGGCTATTTGGGGAGCAATGACGTCCACGACCGCGGTCACCGCGGTGCGGGCAGATGCCTTGGGATTGCCCGATCCGTCGCAGATGGCGTTCAGCGCCGCACCGTCGGCAATGTGGATCAACGCGCGCGCCTGGTCCGACGACGCGGTTCGGCCGCATCGGCGCAGGACTTCGGTAATCAGCTCGACCGTCTGGCTGCGCAACTTCACGTGGACCGATCGCAGTTCCGGAATTCGCGCCGAACCGAGCATTCGCTCGAATCCAGCGGTGACGGCCTCGGGCCGCGAGTCGTCGGGAAACAGCACGTCGACGATCAGTTCCGCCGAAGCCTCAGTTCCTCGCCGACGATGCGAGATCTCCAGCACCTGCCGCCGGTTGGCGTCCAATTCGGTGAATCCGGTGTGCTCGGCGGCTGCGGCCAGGAGATCGGCGAGAGTTTGAAAGTAGTACGTCGTCGAGGCGAGAGGCAGCGATGCCCGCTGCGCGACCGACCGGTGGCGGACCGCGTCGAAGCCCCCTTCGAGCAGTAAATCCGCGGCGGCAACCACCAGGGCCTGCCGCCGTCGTTCGCCCTTTGGTGTGGCTGCCGCGCGCACGAGGTCAATCGTCGCAGCACCGGCAAAATCGCGTGGCGGAAAAATGGGACTGCCGTCTGGAGAAATTACTCAGAAGCTGCGCAGACGCTCGATCGCTTCGGCGATATCTGCCGTCGCGCCAGCGAAAGACATTCGGACAGTTTGGTTTCCGCGTGCGGTGTCGAAATCGATACCCGGCACGATGGCAACGCCGGTCGCCTCCAGCAGATCCGCACACCATTTCGCCGAATTGTTCGTTCGGTGGGCAATATCGGCATAAATGTAAAACGCGCCATCAGCGGGAGCCAGATCCCGGAAGCCGAGATCCGGGAGGCCGCGGAGCAGTAGGTCGCGATTGACGGCGTACCGCCGAACATGGCCGTCGAGTTCGGCGATCGACTCCGGAGTGAAGGCCGCGATCGCCGCGTACTGCGACACCGTCGGCGGGCACACGGTGAGGTTCGCGGCGAGACGCTGCAGCGCGGGCCGCAGTCCGGCCGGGACGAGCATCCAGCCCAGACGCCACCCCGTCATCGAGAAGTACTTGGAGACGGACCCGATCACGACGGATTCGCGGCTGGTCTCCCAGGCCGACGACGTGGCTCCCCCATACGTGATGCCGTGATAGATCTCGTCGGAGATGAGAAGCGTGCCGTGCTCGTCACACCAGTGAGCGATGGCAGCGAGTTCGTGTGGGTCGATCATCGTGCCGGTCGGATTCGCGGGACTGGCGATGATCAAGCCGGCCGGAGGGCTGGGTAGCGCCTCCAACATCGCGACCGTCGGCTGATACCGAGTCGCCGGTCCGCAGTCCAGTTCGATCACCCGACAGCCAAGTGCGGCAAGGGTATTCCGGTATCCGGGATAGCCCGGCCGGGCCACCACGACCGTGTCTCCGACGTCGAATGCCGCCAGGAAGATGAGGCTGAACGCGCCCGAGGAACCCGTCGTGATGACGACGTCTTCGGCGGTCACCTCGGCACCGGATTCGGCGCGGTGGTAGGCCGCGATCACCTCCCGGAGCGGTGGAATTCCGAGCGCCTCCGTGTATCCGAGAACATCAGCATCGATGGCGTCGTGCACGGCGCGCAAGACCGGCGCGGGCACGGGAGTCGAGGGCTGACCTGCGACAAGAGACAACACGTCGCCCTTGACCAGGGCGCGGTCGGCCGCCGCCTTCAGAACTTCCATGACGTAGAACGGTTCGATCGCCGCTCTACGAGACTCTCCACGCACAGTGTCACGGTACCCAGACG